>CAYXOE010000040.1:0-1991 GCA_964466855.1 Candidatus Woesearchaeota archaeon | reverse complement strand
CATGGCTTTTTTATTCGGAGCTATTTACAAATTAACAGGTTTAGATATTGTTTCTTTTGATACAGGAGGGAATTCAAATATCACAATCGGTTCTGATATTCTTTTTGAGCCAACCACGCCGCCAACTTTAACTTGCTCTGCCCAAGGAGGGCAAATCTGCACGTCAGGGCAAACTTGTTCAGGAAATTTTGTCAGTGCATCTGATACCTCTTTTTGCTGCATTGGGACATGCATTTCTCAAATTATTCCTCCCCCTCCTCCCGGCGGCGGGGGTATAATACCAACGTCAAATATTTCTGTAATACCCGGGCAATTTATTCTGAACATGCTGATTAATACTAATTTGTATAAAACAATTACCATCACGAATATTGGGACAAGTTCAATGACAATTCCGATAAGCCAGACTAATCTGACAAATTTGGTTATATTGGGAAACACAAGCATGACACTTTCAGCAGGGCAAACTGCAATTTTGAATGTCATATTCGTTGCCCCGAATGTAACAGGCATTTATAATGGCACAATAAGTATAGGAGACAGGGTTGTTTCTGTTTCCCTGAATGTTGTAAAAGAATTTGTTTTATTCGATTCAAACATTATTGTCCTTAATAAAAATTACAGGGTCCCCCAAAGAGACCCGCTTAAGACGCAAGTGACGATGATACCAATTGGTGAAAATGTGCGAATGGATGTTACTCTGAATTATGCAATAAAAAATGTCAATGGCACAACTTATACAACAAGAAGTGAAACTTTGCTTGTAACTTCACGGCAAAGCATTTTGAGGGATTTTGAAACAGGGAATCTCCCGTTGGGAAATTATACAATAAATCTTGAGCTTGTTTATCCTTTTGGAGTTGCTCCTTCAAGCGCGCATTTTGAAGTTGTGAAAAATGTCAGGGATATTTACGGCACAATCATCTATTGGCTCGTTGTTGCAATAGTCATTATTGCAATTTTGATAATCCTTACAATAATAATAAGGACAATAAGAAAATTGAGAAAAGAAAGAACGGAGGCGATTAAAGAAAATGAACAAATGGTTTAATATTATTATGCTTGCTGTGATTATTATCTTTATTGCCTTTTTTCCATTTAAATTTTCAGGAAAAGACATTCTTTCTGTAAATCCTGGCGGAGGCTCGCAGTTTTCAGTTTCATCAACTCCTCTGACGCAAGGCGGCGGATTTTTTTCAGAAATTTCCCAGATACCTTCTGCGCCGCCGCCACAACAGCCTTCCGGAAATGTTCCTTCAGGCGTGCAAGGAGTTACTCCCGCTAACAATATAGGAATCAATGTGACAAATATTAATATTACAATAATTAACGGCACATATTCTTACCAATACATTTTGATAAAAAATAAAGGAGCTTCTTCTGCAACAATTTCTGTTTATCAGACAAACCTTACAGGAATTGCATTAATCAATGGCAGTCCTTCATTTACCCTTGCATCGGGAGAAAGCAAAATTTTGCCGGTTTTATTTCTTGCTCCCCAAGTTGTTGGAATTTATTCCGGAAACCTTATAATTGCAGGACAAACAATTCCAGTAACCTTGAATTCTGTAACTTATTTATTGATGTTTGATTTGGATGCCCAAATACTAAATCCAAATTTGGTTGTCTTTCAAGGCGATGTTATTCGTACAAAAATAAAAATTACCCCGAAGGGAAATGTAACGCCTGTTGATGTGGCCTTGAATTATACAATAAAAGATTCTTCCGGAAAAATTTATTTTTCACACAGCGAAGTTTTGCTTGTTGAAAAGCAATTAACGATTGACAGGGATTTGAAAGTTGGAATTCTTCCCCTTGGAATTTATACGCTTGATGTTGAATTATATTATCCAAATGGCATTGCACCGTCGGGCAATAATTTTGAAGTGCAGAAGAAAATAATTTTGGTCGGGCAAATAATTTATTATGTAATAACCGGGGCAGTCACCTTTGCAATAATTCTTGTCATTATAATAATATTTGTTATAAGG
>CAYXOE010000039.1:0-2050 GCA_964466855.1 Candidatus Woesearchaeota archaeon | reverse complement strand
AAGCGGGCACACAAATGAACTTTCTCTCTCTGATGAATTTTACGATTATTTCAACTTGCAGGATTCAAAAGATTTTTTGAAGGGAGAATAATGGTACAATTTCTCACTGTTGTTTATCTGATTTATATTTTTCTCTCGCTTTACTTGCTGTCTCTTTATTTGCTGCTTTATTTATTCAACAAAAAAGAATTTTTCTCGTCGCCGGAGCCTGCAAAAATTTACTCAATAGACATGATAATTCCCTGCTATAACGAAGGTGAAACAATTGAAAAGACAATAAATCATATTCTTGAATCAGATTATCCAGGCTTGAAAAAAATAATTGTTGTTGATGACTGCAGTACTGACAACTCATTTGAAATAATAAAAAAACTGGCAAAAAGAAATAATAAAATAATTGCAGTTCAAACGCCGCAAAATACAGGAAAAGCAAGTGGTTCTAAAAATTATGGAACAAAATTTGCAAAGTCAGAATTAATTGGCTTCATAGATGGTGATTCATTTCCGGAAAAAGAAGCAATATCCGGAATGGTTGGATTTTTTAATGACGAAAAGGTTGGGGCAGTAACATCAGTTGTGCTTGTTTCCAACAGAAACAAGTTGATAGAAAAGTTCCAGGCAATAGAATACAGAATCATTGCATTCACAAGAAAACTTCTTGGATTTGTCGACGCAATTTATGTCACGCCCGGCGCACTCGCAGTATATAGAAAAAACATTTTTGAGGAAATAGGAAGCTTTGATGAGAAAAATATGACAGAAGATATTGAAATAACATGGAACCTTGTTTCGCGGGGGTATATTATAAGAATGGGCTCGCTTTCAAAAGTGCAGACCCTGGCTCCCCAAAAATTCAGGGACTGGATGAGGCAGAGAATCAGATGGAATATCGGAGGGTTGCAAACAATAAAAAAATACAGAAAAACATTTTTGAGAAAGGGAATGTTGGGGCAATTCATTCTTCCTTTTTTCATCACATCCTGGTTTGTAGGGCTTTCCGGATTGTTTATTTTGGCATATAGGATAGTTCAAAGCATTGCTGTAAATTTATTGTCAATATCCTATTCTATTCAAAGCCAATCAACTTTGCTGAATCCAAATGCAATAAATCTTGTTCCGAATATTCTTTTCTTTTTTGGAATAATATTATTGACTCTCGGATTTGCTTTCACCTTAATTGCGCTTAATCACACCCGAACTGAAGGATTTAAAAGAATTGGTATTTTTAGTCTGCTGGGATACATGTTCATTTATTTGCTTGTCTATCCTGTTATATTGATTATCTCTGTCTTCAGAGCATCGCAAGGAAAATATTCATGGTAGAGTTAGGAAACAAAAAAAATGTGTTTTGGGAAGCATTTCTTATAGCGGGGGTAATTTTTATTCTTGGGTTGTTAATTGGAGTTTTCATTGAGAATGACAGGCTGCAGCAGATAAATGATTATTACTCCCAGGCACAGATTTATCTTTTGGATTCTTTGGCAATTAGTAATTCTCTAAACAGCGCTGCGGATTGCTCAAATCTCATCAATTCGAGCATAAAATTTGCGGATGATATTTACAGCCAGGCCTTGCTTCTTGAGAAATATGGAGATTCCGGAAAGATTACAAACAGCATAAATCTCGCACACAAGGAATATGATTTGCTCAGGACAATTTTGTGGCAGAATTTGATTACAATAAAGGCTAAATGCCCTGAAAAATTTAATTTTATTATTTATCTATACAATTACAATCCCTCTGATTTAAATCAAAAGGCCGTGCAGAATGCCTGGTCAAATATTCTTTACGATTTAAAACAACAGCAGGGGAATAATTTGATTCTGGTGCCTATCGCAGTCAACAGCAATCTGTCATCGCTTGATATCCTGATGAACGAGTTCAACATTACACGTTATCCTGCAGTTGTGATAAACGGGAATAAAACCATTTATAATTTGCAGATGCCAAGCGATATCCAAAAATATCTTCTATAATTTAGTTGTTTTTCATTATAAGAATCTTTAAAAAATAGTCATTATGTAAATATGCATGGAAACATGTTTCAGGT
>CAYXOE010000038.1:0-2253 GCA_964466855.1 Candidatus Woesearchaeota archaeon | reverse complement strand
AAATAAAAGAAAAGCCAGAAAAATTAATATTAAGAAAATATTTTTTTGTACCATATCACAACTTTTTCCCAATATAAAAAGAATAATTCAACTATTAAAATTATTCCTCTTCATAATATTTGCGAATCATTGGCCTATAAAAGGGGCTGAATTCTTTATGAATTTCTTTGTTGCTTCGTCGCAAGAATAAAACCAAAATCAGCAAAGCCCCAAGAACGGCATAATAAGACAAAAGAGAAATATTGGGAAGCAGACTCGTTTGTCTAAGATAATAAATCAAAAAGCCAATTATAACAAAAAAAGTTATTATCAAGAAACTTAATTTGTGCCTCTTGAAAAATTCCTGCTCTCTTTTAACAAGATTGCTCACTTTATTCCCGCCGATGAGCAAAAAAATTACAATCAAATTGAGAACAGCCAAAAAAAACAATGCCCCAATAATTACATAATTAAAAGTTTGTGAATTTGAATAAATTGATGCGATACCCGAATTAATATTTATCTCTATTGTTCTTGATGCTTGTTCCACATCCCCCCGATAATTCCCGCTTATCCCCAATGTATAAACCCCGCTGCTCAGGCTAGAGGGCAAAAATATTTTTGAAGTTCTGCTTGTTTGTTCATAAGAACCAAGATAAATTGTATCAGAACCAGACGAAATTATATTCTCATTGCTGTCTTGTATCCAGAAACTTATATTGGCAGAACCGTTTACTCCTGAAATGCTTTTCATATTATATGTAAACTGCAAAAAATCACCTAACTTTACGGGAGATTGGAAATCGGTGATTCCTATTGTATAAATTGGATTATTTTGCGCAAAAATTGCAGAAAAATTAATTAGAAAAATAAAAGCAATTACAATCAACCCCTTTCTCATTCTTATCTTTAATCTTTTAAATATTTAAATATTGTCCAAGAAAATTATTGCACTAAAGGAACTTCTGTTTTTGCTTCTTTTACTCTGTTCTGCTCTGGGAAAATTTCGGGAAGTTTTTTGTGCCCTTCTTTCAAAACCTTCATGTTGATTTGCACAACTGATTGTGAAATTGTTTTGCCTCTTACTGTTTTTCTCAATCGCAAACCTTTCGGCCTGTTTTTTGCTCTTAATCTTTTTCCTTCTCTTCTTGGTCTTTTGTTCATGCCTTTTCCAAAATTTAATAAAACTCTTTTCAATCCAATTCCCTCAACATTTTCCATCAACGGAAATCCTGCAATATCGCTCGCGCCCGTTATTTCAAATTCATAACCGCTCAATTCTGGTGAAATTTCATTTCCTTCAACTTTGTCATGAAGCGATTTTCCGATTAAGTCTTCCCTGTTTGATTCTATCTTGAATGTTTTTCCTTTTTCAGAGATATTTATTTTGAATACCATATTTATGATGGGAAAATATGATTTTTAAATCATTTGGTTTATTTACAATTAACTTTATAATTTCTTTTTCCTCTAACAATCAATGAAAGTTTATTCGCATTCAAAATTATCTGCTTTTGAGCAATGCAAATTAAAATACAAATTCAGATACATAGACAAAATTATTCCAGAGGTTGAAGAAACAATTGAGACACATTTGGGACATGTCATTCATCAAACTCTTGAATGGCTTTATTCAGAGGTAAAAGATGGGAGAGTTCCTTCTATAGATGATTTCATTGTTTACTATTCAAAAATCTGGATGCAGAATTACAAGCCGGAATTCATTGAAAATCGGGGAAAAGATGAAAAATTTTATTTCAACAAAGGGATACAATATTTGTTGGATTATTACAACAGATACAAGCCATTCGACGATAACACAATTTATGTTGAAAAAGAAATTTCAATTGATTTGGATGAAAAGGGTGAATTCAAAGTAAGGGGTTTCATTGACAGGCTCGCTTATAACTTGAAAACAAAAGAATATGAAATTCACGATTACAAAACTTCCAATACTTTGCCGGAAGCAGACAAGATTGAAAATGACAGGCAGCTCGCACTTTATTCTATTGCTGTCAAAGAACTATTCCCTGATTCTGCGCAAGTGAGATTAATTTGGCATTATTTATTTTTCAATAAAAGAATTGAATCAAAAAGAACGCGCGAGCAATTGGAGCAATTGAAAAAAGAAACACTTGAGTTGATAAAAGTAATAGAATCCACGACGGAATTTCCTTACAATAAATCAAAATTATGCCAGTGGTGCCCTTACAAGCCGATTTGTCCTGCATGGGCAAAAGATGAATATTTTCCCAAATGGGAAAGGCAGAAAAA
>CAYXOE010000037.1:0-2694 GCA_964466855.1 Candidatus Woesearchaeota archaeon | reverse complement strand
CAGGCAATGAAACAAGATTTAATGTGCGTCTGATTAATGTAGGAAATGTGACGACAATTGATGTGGCATTAAAATATTGGATTGTCAATGAGAACGGGCAATTAATTGCAGAACAGCAAGAGACAAGGGCTGTCGGGAAGGAAGATAATTTTCAGGTTGCAATCCCTGTAAAAAATCTGGATTTTGGAATTTACAAAGTTTATGTCCAGATAAGCTATGGAAACAATCAAGTTGCAATTGCAAGCGATTCTTTTGAAGTAGCCAAGACGAAATTCGATGCGGTTGTGAGGCAGGCACTTTCATATCCTTATTCGCTGATTTTCATGGGAGCGATAATTCTTGTATTAGCACTAATCTTAATAATAGAAAAAACAAGGAAAAAAAGAGAGCAAAATAAAATCAAGAAAAGGCTGCAGAAAATTTACAGACAAAAAGTAAGGCAGCAGAAAAAATTAGAAAACAAGATGCATAAATTATATAGAAAAAGAGCAATTGAAAGAAAAGAATTAATGAGAAGGAATAGAGAGAAAATCAAAGAGTTTAAGAGAAGATGAGAATGAAAAGAACAGAGAAAAGTTTATAAATCAAATTTTTTAATTAATCATAGCAAAAATTCTTTACGGAATTTTTAATTTTAACATGGCAAAAGAAAAACCAAACATGAACGTCGTGTTCGTCGGGCATGTTGACGCCGGAAAGTCAACCATAGTCGGAAGACTTTTGTTCGATACAGGCGCTGTTTCTGAGCAGGAAATGACAAAGCTCAGACAGGAAGCTGAAAAGCACGGAAAAATTGGTTTTGAATTTGCATACGTTATGGACCAGATCAGGGAATCAAGAGAAAGAGGAGTTACAATTGATTTGGCATACAGAAAAATTCTCACTCAAAAATATCAAATCACAATCATTGACGCGCCAGGGCACAAGGACTTTGTCAAGAACATGATTACAGGCGCTTCACAGGCTGACGCTGCTTTCCTTGTAGTTGCTGCACCTTCCGGAGTTGAACCCCAGACAATAGAGCATCTTTGGCTGCTTAGAACAATGGGCGTTCAAAATCTTTCAGTCATAATCAACAAAATGGATGCTGTCGGATTTAAAGAAGACAGATTCAGCAAAGTCAAAGAGGAAGTAAGCCAGCGTTTGAAAGCTGTCGGCTACAAACTCGAAAAAGTTCAGTTCTTGGCCTGCGCCGGCCTGAAGGGAGACAATGTTGTTAATAAATCTGCGAACATGCCTTGGTATACAGGACCAACTGTTATGCAGCAATTTGACTTATTCCCACAGCCTGAATTGCCTACTAATTTGCCCATGAGGATGCCTGTCCAGGACGTTTATGAAATCACTGGAATAGGAACAGTTCCTGTCGGAAAAATTGAAACAGGAATTATGAAAGTCGGGCAAAAGGTTCGCGTTCTTCCAGGAAGAACAGGAAAAGGAGTTGATGGCGAAGTCAAGACAATTGAAATGCACCATGAATCAATTCCAGAGGCAATCGCAGGAGACAATGTCGGAATAAATATAAGAGGAATCGGAAAGAAAGACATTGCAAGAGGGGATGTTATCTGCGATGCAAATGCGCCGATACCTGTAGTCGAGGAATTCACAGCAATGATAACTGTAATCAATCATCCAACTGTTTTGGCAAAAGGATATACTCCTGTCTTCCATGTTCACACAGCACAAGTTCCCTGCCAGTTCATTGAATTGATTGCAAAATTGAATCCGGCAACAATGGAAGTTTTGCAGGACCATCCCGATTTCTTAAAGAATGGCGATGTTGCAAAAGTCAGAATAAAACCTCAGGGAAATCTTGCCCTTGAAACACAAAAACAAAATGCGTTCATGTCAAGATTCGCTGTCAGAGATGCAGGGCAGACCGTTGCAGCAGGCGTCTGTGTTGAATTGAAACATAAAGCTTAATTCTAATGACAGAGTACGAAATCAGCGGGATAAAAACTTCCCACAATTATAGATTTGTAATACATTTGATAAAGAGCAGGCAATGGAAGTTACAGAGCAGGCAAAGAAAAAAGATGTTATGAATTTGAAAAATTTAATCTTGAGGATTGCTCACTTTATTTTTCAATTGACAAAGAAATAGACGCCGAAGAAATTAGAAAAAGTTTAGCTACTTGCGATAAAGGATTAGTTTTGAAAGTTCTGTAATTTATATAAATCTTTTTAAAGAATCCAAATAATTAATTGATATGCCAAAAGTAGATGAGGAAATGATGAAAAGGGCTGTGATTTCCGGAGCTGCGCGGGCTTTGAAATACAAGGAAAAAAATCCTTCTGAATCTGATTCCGAGATTTTAAGGCAAGTCATGAGGGATTTGAGGGAAATTATAAAAGAGATTGACAGGGAATAAATATTTAAAGCATTTAATTATAATAAGCATATGAAGAAGAGGCGAATACAAATCAATTTTTCAAATCGTTGGCTTTATACTTTGATTCTTGTTGGAATAGTTTTGATTGCAGGCATCGGATTTTTTACGGCAAGTCTTCTAAGTCCAGGAGTTTCACCAAATCCAGGACATTCAATAAATCAAACATCTCCGCCAAGCGGATGCACTGCAGGACAGGTTTTGCAGTGGACAGGAACTGACAATGCCAATGGGGGATGGATTTGTACTTCATCAAGTGCATCAGTTCCTTCTGTATCCTGCTCAAGCGGTCAATTTGTAAATA
>CAYXOE010000036.1:0-3050 GCA_964466855.1 Candidatus Woesearchaeota archaeon | reverse complement strand
AAAAATATAAAAATAAGAGGCGCATCATTTCTTTAATTTAATTCAAACTTCATGTAGATTGGATTAAACTATTTTGTGACGCGCCCTTTTTCTATACCAGTTGGAATTATGCCAACTATTTAACCTTTTCGGAAAGGAGCAATGAAAGGAGGAAAATAAAAGAGAAAAATGGTCTTAGATTTTGCAAAAGAAGCAATAGAAAATGCATCGACACATTCGATTAACTTCGACGAATTGAGGGCTGGAAAAGCCAACATCAAAGTTATTGGAGTCGGCGGATGCGGATGCAATGCAGTTACCTGGCTTTTTAACAAGGGCATCAACGGAGCAACGGTTTACGGGGCTAACACTGATGCTTTGCACCTCAGCGTTACAAAAGCCGATGAGAAAGTTTTAATCGGAAAAGAATTGACTCGCGGACTTGGAGCAGGCGGCATGCCGCAAAAAGCAAGAGAGGCTGCAAAAGAAGCTATTGTTGATTTGAAGAAAGCTGTTTCAGGAGCAGACATGGTGTTCGTTCTTGCAGGAATGGGCGGCGGCACAGGAACCGGCGCAGCGCCAGTTGTTGCACAACTTGCAAAAGAGACAGGGGCAGTAGTTATCGGGGTTGTTACAATGCCTTTTGAATCTGAAAAAGCAAGAATTGACAAGGCTGAGTTCGGATTGCAGGAATTGAGAGAAGTTACAGACACCACAATTGTTCTTGACAACAACAGGCTTGTAGATATTGCAGGGCAACTTCCAATCGAAGCTGCATTTGCCGTCGCTAACGAGCTTGTCAGCACAATGGTAAAGGGAATTGTTGAAACAATCACTCTTCCAAGCTTAATCAACCTTGACTATGCAGATGTTTCCGCTATTATGAAAAACGGCGGCGTCGCTGTCATAGGAATTGGTGAAAGCGATTCTTCATCCCACAGAGTTACTGAAGCTGTTCAGCAGGCACTTACAAATCCTCTACTTGATGTGGATTACAAAGGTGCTACAGGAGCATTGATTCATGTTACTTGCGGGCCTGACTTGAAATTGGAGGAATTCGACACAATCGGCAGAACTGTCTCTGAAAATTTGAATGCAGAGGCAAACGTTATCATTGGAGCAAGAATCAACAAAGAATTCCAGGGAAAAGTCCGAGTCATTACAATCATGACCGGCGTCAAATCGCCTTATGTATTGGGAAGAGAAACTGAAGAAATTTCAATGCCTGCATCAAAGGAGATGTCTGACTTGGGCATCGAGGTTTGGCGATAATAATTTATTCTTAATTTGGCGTCGGATTTTCCGACGCTTTTTTTCTTTTTTTATGCTCCGGGAGTTTTTGGAGAAACCATTTTTTTCCTTCCGTGCTCATTGAAATATAAAATTCCATCTAAATTTACCTTGGTTTTTTTTGGAGTTTTTCCATTTTCATAGCCAACTGGGAAGACCGCTTCAATTTCCGCTTTTTCTGGAATTTTTAATGCTCTTTTTATTATATCTTCATCAAGATGTCCAACCCAACATGTTGAAAGCCCCTTGTCTTCAATTGATAAAAGGAAGTTTTCAATTGCAGCACCTGCCTGCTGGCGTGAATAAGTTTTTCCTCTGTCGTTATAAAGTGATACTAATCTGGAAGGATCTGAATAAATTACAACGACGTATTTTGCTTCTGCAATAAAAGACTGTTCTGCGGCATTTGCAATTTTTTTTATTAAATCTTCATCATCAACAAGAATTATTTTCATCGTGAAATTTTTGCCAGCAGTTGGTGCAAATCTCATAGCATCAATGCAATCAATTATATCCCTCCAATTTGGCTTTCTGTCCTTGAATCTTCTCACACTTTTTCTTTCTTTGATTGCACTTTCTACATTCATTATAATAATAAAAATTTAAAGTTTATAAAATGTTCCCGCCCCAAAAAGAGAAAAGAGGGGAATATCAGAATGAAATAACTCCGCCGCCAAGAACTTCTTTTCCCTTGTAAAGAACAATAGCCTGCCCCTCTGAAACTCCGGTTATTGCTTTGTTTAAGATAACTTTATTAGATTTGATTTTGGCAGGAATTAATTCTCCAACTTGGCGAATACGAGCAAGGACTTTGATATCACCTCTTTTTGGAGATTTACCGCTAATCCAATGTGCATGGGTCACTGCTATAATTTTGCGATATAAAAGCGAATGTCCTTCGGGCGCAGCGATGATAATATTTTTCTTTGCATCTCTTCTTGCAACATACCAGCGCTTTACATTTGCACCTTTTCCTCTTTCAACTTCAAAACCATATCTAGGGCCAAGCCGTTGCCCGATTGTGTAATAATAAATTCCGTCGTGTTCTCCAATTATATTTCCATTTGGGTCGAGGATTTTTCCTTTCTTTGGTTTTATTTTCTTTGACAAGAACTGTTTTAGATTTACTTTTCCAACAAAACAAATTCCAACAGTTGATTTTTTATCATAATTTGGAAAGCCTGTTTTTTGCGCTATTTCTCTGATTTCTTTTTTTGTATAGTAACCTATAGGAAATAGAGAATGTTTCAATTCATTTTGCGTTAGCGTGTATAAGAAATAAGATTGATCTTTTGATTCATCTTTGCCACGAAGAAGTTTGAAACCATTTTTTGTTTTCTTTATTCGCGCATAATGTCCTGTAACGATATAATCACAGCAGAGCTTTTTTGCTTCTTCTATTAATTTTGGGAATTTTATTTTTTGATTGCAGTCAATATCCGGGTTTGGAGTTATTCCTTTTTTGTATTTCTTGAACATTTCTTCAATAACATCTTTCTTATATTCTTTTTCATAATCTAAAGTTATCAGAGGAATGTTTAGCAATGAAGCAATTTTTATAGCCATGCGCCTTTCACTTTTCCAATTGCATTCTCCAAATTCATTTTTTGTTTCTGACCAATTTTTCATGAAAGCACCAACTACTTCGTATCCTTTTTTCTTCATCATAAGCGCGGCTACAGAAGAATCAACCCCCCCAGACATTGCAACAAGAACTTTCATTTTTTTTGATTTCATGCTAAAATTTTGATTTGAAATTTTATAAATTGTTCCCACACGCC
>CAYXOE010000035.1:0-3741 GCA_964466855.1 Candidatus Woesearchaeota archaeon | reverse complement strand
TTAGTTCAGGCACTTCTTTCATGATTTTTAAATAAGAAATCTATTTATAAAATTTATCTATCCTTGTATTCTTTGTCTTGATAAGATCTGCTTCCTGTTGTTCCTCTTTGTCCGCTGTATTTTCCACGATATGGATTTTTTACAGGACTAACAGTATACTCAAGAATAAGTTGACATATCCTCATGCCAGGTTTCAATTCTATGGGCAAAGAATTTGCATTGAAAAATTCGAGAGTCAGGTTTCCTTCAAATCCAGGATCTATCCATCCTGCATTTTGAATGAACAATCCTCTTCTTCCGATTGAACTTCTGCCTTGGACATTTGCAGTTATATTCGGTGAGAGGATCACATATTCTAATGTCGTGCCCAGGACAAATTCTTTCGGCGGCAGAATGAAAACGCCTTTTCTTTCCTGATATATTGGTCTTTCATTAAATCTTATAACCCCGCCTTTTGAGTGATAATAGTCTAGAACTAAAAAATTAGAACCAAGCACCAAATCAATAGAAGCCGGCTGGACATTAGCTCTTCTGAATGGCTTTATTACGATTTCTCTTTTTTTTATTGCATTGAAAATATCAACATCTGATAAAACCATTTGCAAAAAGAAATAATTTTATTTATATTATTTTGTATATTTCAAAACAATTAATCAACATGAATTGCTGGCCCCGCAATTAGTGCAAACATAACAGCTCCCCGATTTTATTGTGTCACCATCGCATACATCACAAGGAGGTCCGCTGGAAGCCATATCAACTATTTTTTTCCCATTTGAAGAATTATTCCCATTGCCATTTCCCGAATCTACTTTTACAATTTTTCCTTCTTCAAGTTTTCCCAGAACCTCCAAAGCTTTCCGTGTCCTTTCATTCTCATTATATCTTAATTTACTTTCATCGACTTCATCGGGTTTGGTTGCCAATTCTTTCATACCCAAATATTCAATTCCCAAGAGTTTTCCGACGAAATCGAAGATAGAGCTAGACATTTTTATGTTATCATATCCTTGAACAGTTCCTCTTGGCTGAGCTTGTATATTCATCCAATCTTCAACTACCTCTTCCAAGGGCATTCCATATTGCATTCCTTTTGATATTGCAAAGCCCAGCAAACCCAATGCGACTTTCCATTCCGCCCCTCCTTTGTGCGCATCCAAAAAGATTTCTCCCAAAGTGCCGTCAGGATATTCGCCTGTTCTTACATAATAATTTCTGTTTCCAATTTTGAATTTCTGCCTTATTCCTAATGCACGATGTTCAAGAGGCTTTCTCTGTCCCCAAGCCAAAGACATAACCTCTTTTTCCAAATTTAATTCTTCATCTCTGGTTGAGTTAAGTGGCTGTGACCACTTGGATTGGTCCCTATACAAAGCAATTGATTTCAATTGCCTCTTCCATCCTTCATGATAAGCATTGGATATATCTTCTTTTGTTGCGTCTTTTGGGAAGTTTACTGTTTTTGAAATTGCACCCGAAATGAAAGGCTGCGCAGCTGCCATGATTCTTATGTGTCCCATCGGATCAATGAATCTCTTTCCATCCCCGACTTTATTTGCAGTATCAAAAATAGGAAGATGTTCTTGCTTTATGCCGGGAGCACCTTCAATTGTTTTATGCCCGTCGATATAATTAACTATTTCTTTAACTTGTCTGCTATTATATTTTAATTCCTTCAAAACTTTGGATCTATCTTTTTCTCCAGCATCCATAACCTTTGAATAATGCTCTTCTTTAAGATGTGGAGCACCATTAGCTCTTCCAGTTCCAATAATATAATTTGAGATTCCTGCAATTGTTGCTTCATCATAAACCAATCTTGATAATGCTACCGGAATACTTTGATTAATAATTTTACCGATGCCTCCTCCCGCAAATTTTTTGTATTTGACAAATGAAAAATCAGGCTCGATTCCTGTTGTATCGCAATCCATTTGCAACGCAATAGTTCCTGTAGGAGCAATAACAGTTGCCTGTGAATTTCTGTAGCCATTTTTCATCCCCAATTCAACAGCTTGATTCCAGATATCACCTGCTGCTTCAATTAAGTAGTTGTATATGTCAGAAGATTTGGTAATTTCTTCGACTTTCTGCCTGTGTTTGTTCATTACGCGAATAAATGGCTCCCGATTTTTTTCAAAACCATTGAAAGGACCAATGTGCGTTCCAGCGATTCTAGCAGATTGCAAATACGCTTCCCCTGTTAATATTGCAGTCAATCCTCCAATTACTGTTTCAGCTTTATCACTGTCATAAGGAATTCCCATTCTCATTAACAATGCTCCAACATTTGCATAACCTAATCCAATTGGCCTGTAATCCTCGCTGTTTCTTGCAATTTTTTTGGTGGGGAAGGAAGATTTGCCGACGAGAATTTCCTGCGCAGTGAACATAACATCTCCCGTGTGCATATAGCCAACAACATCAAAACTTCCATCTGGTTTTTCAAATTTCACAAGGTTTAATGATGCAAGATTGCAGGCGCTGTCATCAAGGTGCATGTATTCAGAACAAGGATTACTTCCATTAATTCTTCCGGATTTAGGGACAGTGTGCCAATCATTGATAGTTGTATCAAATTGTAATCCGGGGTCGCCAGATTCCCATGCAGCCTCGACAATTGCGTCCCACAGTTCCATTACCTTATATTCTTTATGAACTTTGCCGTCAAGGCGATTATAAGTTTTGAAAGTTGCATTTGGATCCCCAACTCCTTTCATGAAATCATTAGTTAGTCTTGCGGAATTGTTAGAATTTTGTCCGGGCATATTGGCATAAACTTCTTTTTCATAATCACTTGGCCATCCTGCCCTGATTAAATCCCTTGCCATTCTCTCGCCCATATATTTCCAGTCAACAAAATCAAAAATCTCAGGATGATCCTGATCTACGATAACCATTTTAGCAGCACGCCTTGTTGTTCCTCCTGACTTTGTGGCACCAGCCCATGCATTATATCCTGGAAGGAAAGACATTAGTCCGGATGAAACGCCTCCGCCAGAGAGTTTTTCTCCTCTTGCTCTTATCGGTGAAAAGTTCGTTCCTGTTCCAGAACCCTGCTTGAATAATCTAATTTCCGATGTCTGAAGGTTCATCATGCTTGAATCGCCATTCAAAAAACTATCATCTACAGATTGGATGAAACATGCTGATGCCTGAGGATGCGAATATGTATCAGGCGCCAGAACAACATCTTTTTTTTCAGGGTCATAAAACCAATTTCCCGACGGCTCGCCCATAATTCCATATTGCTCGAATAACCCGACATTGAACCATACAGGAGAATTGAATGATGCTTTCTGATTGATTAAAATATGTGCTAACTCGTCTCTAAAAACTTCTCCATCTTTTTCAGTTGCAAAATATCCTCCTTTGATTCCTGCCTGATAAATTGCAGTAACAACACGATTTACCATAGCTTTAACACTTGTTTCAACACCGCCTTCCGGATTTCTGAAATATTTTTCAGCAGAAATATCAACTGCGAGTTGAGACCATGATTCGGGTGCCTCTACATTATCTAATTGAAATAAAACTTCTCCCGTATCTCTATTTTTTATCACACTTTTTCTTGTAGAATATTTTACCTCATCTAAAGGATTCACTCCTTCATGCGTATACATCCTATTGAAAGTTAGTCCATCATGAACATAACTGTTTCCAACTTTTTCTTCAATATCTGTGGACATCTTACAATTCTTTCAACTCCTCCTTAAAATCTTTTATGTCCTTGAAATCTCT
>CAYXOE010000034.1:0-4286 GCA_964466855.1 Candidatus Woesearchaeota archaeon | reverse complement strand
ATAGGTTAAAAATGTCAAGGAGTTTAGAGTTAGTAGCAGTAAGTTTCACCACTTTTTCTGTTATGATGCTTAAATGAATGTAAGGAGGAAAAATGAAAATCTACGTAGGTAATTTACCTTTTAGTGCTGAAGAGTCTGATTTGAAGGAACTTTTTTCTGGCTATGAGACTGAAGAAGTTATACTCATTAAGGACAAATTCAATGGCAGGTCAAAGGGTTTTGGATTTGTCACAATTCCGGACGAAGAGTCTGCGAAGAGAGCAATTGAAGAACTCAATGGCAAGGATTTCAAGGGCAGAGAGCTGAAACTTTCAGAAGCTAAGCCTTTTGATCCTAATGCGCCAAGAGCACCACGAAGAAGCTTTGGTGGAAACCGAGGCGGTGGAAGATTCGGCGGGCCTAGAAGAGAATTTGGCGACAGAAGAGAAAGAGAATTTTAGTAAATCTCGCTCGGCGCTTTGCGCCTCGCTAATTGTCACGCCTCGCGGCGTGGATTGATTTATGATAATCAAAAGAACTGAAATTTTTTTATTGTTTTTTAAAATTTAAATATTGAAAGATGGACTCGCCGAGAATCGGAGCTCACTTCGTTCACTCTCATTCGTCTCTCCGAGCCAAATGAAACCAAGGTTCGATTCGTGATAGATTTCAGTTTCATTTCATTCAACTGAAATTGGACTCGCCGAGAATCGAACTCGGGCCAATTCGTTGCGAACGAATCGTTTTGCCACTGAACTACGAGCCCTTTTTCCCACCTGCCGTCCCCCGACTACCCGCCCCTTAGAAATTATTAATCCAGAAGAACTCAAGTTTAATTAATTTTTTCTTCAGTGTTTTTGGACTATTAATATATTAATTTCGAGGCGTAGCCGAGACAAATTTAAGCGAGCGAAGCGAGCAGTTAGAAAAATTCGGTTAAATTCTTCTGCGTTGTAATCTGTTTAATAATCTTGCTTCTGTTCATGATTTGTTCATAATCAAAATTGAATTTCTTGTTTCCCAAAAGTTTTGATGTTTTTATGAAATTATTCAGTTCATCAAATTCAAAATGTTCATTTGCAAGAGATTTTCTCACTGACTCGCGCACAACCCAAACTCCCAAACCAGCCCAATAAGTCGGCGTTTCAATTCTGATTGCAAGAACAGAAGCTTGCTTTTTTATCGCACTTAAATATTCCAAAATAGGAAGGCGAGTTGCATAATATCCGCCCGCGGTATTTGATGCATAAGTTTTTCGCCCTGAATATGTTTCGTAATCTGTCGATGCTTTGATTTCGCTTGACGGATTCCATGAACTATTTGGCAAATATAATTCAAATAATTCAAAGCTGAATTGCCGTGGAAAAAACAAAAGTAAATATTGATTTCCTAAGAACTCACCCATGAATAGTTGGAAATTCTCAATCCATTTGTATTCTCTGACTTTTTTCAATAAAGCTTTTCCAAGCGTGTCGTCTGTTGCTGTTATGCTCCATCGCGTTGGAACCAATTTCTTATCTTTTTTTAAACCCAATGCGCCAATGCTGAGAATTTGGCTTAAAGCATACTCATCAAATTCATTCTTGTAAAGATATTCCATTCCTTCTGATGCTTTTATTTCATCGTTCATTACTTTGTCAACTTTTGTATCAATTTTTACATTTCCTGTTATTTTTGCCTGCTTCAAGCCCGCATGCATTCCATGAGGCGTTACAATTCTGTCGCTATTCGGATTGAGATTCAGATTTTTCTTTAATTGAATCTCAACATCAACAGGCTTTGATGCGATGGCAATATCCTGCGCAATCTGGAGAAATTTTTTGTTCAATCTTGAATCCTGAACGCGCGATTGAAATCTTGAATTCAGCAAGCTATTTCGCAATCTAAGAACATCATTGATTTGAAAGTTATTTTCAGCCCAGTACTTTTCATTGTCATAAACCCATGCATTTTCATCTTTATCCAGCGGAGAAAGAATTCCGACATTCACGAGCGGATATTTCAGCTTGCTTCCGATGAAAACGCTTGGCGGAGAAGTTGAATCTATTCTTGAAATTCCGCCGATGTTTTTGTATTTGAAAGTAGTGTCTGTAATTTTCTTGATAACTTGAAATTTAATATCCTCTGGCATAAAATAGAAAAGGGTAAGAAGTTTATATTTTTTTATTCATTTTTATGCTCGCTCTCGCAGAACCACTAACGCAGTTCCGCACCCCCAATAAAATTTTTTACAAAACTTTCGCCACGGCTCAGATTAATTTATGTTAATGATGAAGCTTAATTATCAAAATTTAGCGGCATTTCTTAGGATTAATTAAAATCAATTCGAGGCGAAGCCGAGACAAATTAGCGAGCACCGAAGATGCGAGCGTTATATCCAGCCTCTCTTGAAAATTCCTTTGTCCTTTATCTCAAAAAACATTTCCTTCTCAGGAAGAAATCTATGCTTCATTAAAATTGCTTTTTTTCTTTTGTTTTCATTGGACAATTGGATTATGCATTTGCTCCAATATTTGAACAAATCGCCTCCGACAATATTTGTTTCAGGAACAATGCCTTTTTTGAAATCTTCATCAGAAAGGAATTGAGAATAAACTTGATTTGTAATTATTATGGGAATTTCTTGTTTCCGCGAAATTTCTGCCAAATCCCTCATCTGTTTTGCAACTTCACGATTGATGCTTTTTATTTTCTCGTCTTTATCGTCCTTGTTGGTTCGTGCGTCTCCCATTTCCAACCGATAAAGCATTGCCATGCCGTCAATAATAATCAAGCTTAAATTTTCCTTCTTAATTTTGGATTTTAGATTGTTGATTATTTCTTTTTGCTCCTCAAAAGTTGTCGGTTTGATAAGCAAGATATTTTTTAGAATTTCATCTGCGCTTTCTTCTGCAATCTGTTTCACTCTGTCAATACTAAACCCTCCCTCTGTGTCAACAAACAAAACTTTGTTTCCTTTTTTTGCCTGGGAACAAGCTGCAAGAATTACAAAATTTGTTTTTCCGCTTCCCGGTGGGCCTGCAATCATTGTTATAATGTCTTTTTCATAGCCGCCGTAAAGCCATTTATTTAAGTCAAAACTGCCCGTTGAGATCTTTTCCTTGCTCATTTGAAGATTAATATTAAAGAATTAATAAGAATTTGTATTCGGAAATGTTAATGATAAGAACCAAGTTTTTTCAAATATCATCTTCAACACTTTTGGTTATCAATAAATCAATTCAGGTTATCGCGGATAATTGAAGTGAGCAGTTTATTTCAATTTCTTGAAATCAGCTTCAATTTTTTCAAGTTCTTTTCCAATTTCGGAAACAGCATCCTCTACTGCTTTCTTTGCTGTCTTGCCTTTTGTTTTTACTATCAATATTGGCTTTTTCGTCGGATGCTCTCTTTTCCATGCAGCGAATGTTACTGAGGAATCCTTGTTTAAATAAACTCTTAGAATTTCAGCTATTGTAACGCTGTCAATCTCGATTTCGATTTCATTTTTAGAACTGTTAAGAACATTAATTTCCATAATGAAGACAACCTGCGGTTTTCTTTATCATATTTTCCCTTAATTTAGCTAATATAGAATTCTTGAAAATGGTTTATAAATTTATGGATTAATTTTGGCTCTCAGAATTTTCTTCCTCTTTTTTCTTTTTTCCCAAGCCAAGCAAATCTCTTATAGAAAATTTCTTTTTTATCTCTTCGATAGGAACTTCCTCAGAAATAGGCTGGACTTGTGCTGCAGAAACTTCAGGCATATTAGAGATTCTTATATGAAGATAATTTTCAATTTTTCTAACTAATCTCTCTCTTTCCCTAGGAAGCATCCCTCTTTCTGCCATTCTAATTGCCAACTCTGATTCCCCGACAGCCTCTGCCAAATCTCTCTGCGTCATGTGCCTTGCTCGCCGCGCTTTCATGATTTCCCAATGGAAATTCCGGACAAGGTCATCGCCGCCAACTTCTCTTTTTACATTAGAGGTCATCATTTCTTCCCTGAAATTTCTGTCAAGAACTTGTCTTACTTCATCATTTTGTTTTCTCATCTGCTCTTCTCTTTTTCTTTCCTCTCTTTGCCTTGGGTTGAAGCCAGACATTCTTGAAAGCCTTTCATAAACGGTTTGCCTTTTTTCTTCAGGCATTGCGCCTGCTTTTTTTAAGATTGGAAGATTTTCCCGGATATTACAGTTTGCGCAGATTTTTACAAGCCCAGAATTTGAAATCGCGTCATAAACTGTTGTATTTTCCGAAGAAGCGCCGCACCTGAAACATGTTTCCATGCATATTTACATAATGACTATTTTTTAAAGATTCTT
>CAYXOE010000033.1:1666-4461 GCA_964466855.1 Candidatus Woesearchaeota archaeon | reverse complement strand
AGTTGAGGAATTTCCGATATTTGATGCAGTGATATTATTAGCGAATAGATTTGTAACAAATAAATTTATTATATAATTCAGCGCACTTCCAAGATAAGAGAAAAATCCAGTGCTTGCAGTTATATTATAATTTCCTATGTTAATATTTGAATCATTGATAATTCCTGATGCTGAGATATTTTTGGCTGTGAAAGCGTATGGCGTCCGTGCAGCAGGGGTTATTGATTGGAGATTTCCATTTCTGTAATAACAAAAATAATATTGCTGGTTGAACGGAAGAGTTACATTAGTGAGTTGATAAGACACAATTCCTCTTGTATCTGTCGCAAGCGTTGTTGTATTTGAATAAAGCACATTAGAACAATCAGAAGCATTGGAAATGTTAATTGCAAAAGTGAATGTTCCTGTTATTATATTTCCTGAAGAATCAGTTGTCTGGATTTGTATCGGGATATTGTCTTGTATAGAATCTGCCAAAACAAAACTCATTGTGAAAATCAAAAATGCAATTAATAGGGGGAATAATATCCTCTTTTTCATATTATAATATAATTTTAATTATATAAAAACTTTAGCAAGAATTAAAAATAAATCGTATTTATTATATTAATGAAAAAAGAGCTGATTTTCCTTGTAATTTTAATTTTTTATTTGTCTTTTACTTCAGCAGATACTTTCACAATTGTTTCCGGTCAGGGAGGATTTTCTTTTGGTGGGGTAAGCGGAAATCAAATTGGTGGCATTACCGGAATTCCTGTCGTGACTGTTCCTTCTCCTCCAACTTCTGTTTCAGGCCCAAGCGGCGGAGGAGGCATAAGAAGTATTAACCCAATTCAAAATTTGATAGTGAACCCGATTGCTTTCAATCTCCCTGCAGCCGCAGGAATAAAAAGTTCAGGAAAAATTCTTTTGCGTAATCTAAGAAACAATTCATTAAATTTGATAATAACTTTTTCAGGAACAAACAACCTCATTCAATTTGACTTAAGAAATTTGACTCTTCAGGCAACTGAAACGCGGATTTTAGATTTTTCAATAAACCCGCCGGCTAAAGCAGGAATTTATTCAGGAGAAATTATTTTTTCTACAGCCGCAGAGCAGACATCTGTTCCTGTTGTCGTAAATGTCGGAGAGGGGCAAAGTCTTTTTGATATTGCAGTCAATATACCTGAACAATACAGATTCATCCAACCCGGCGGAAATTTAACATCACAGATTTCGCTGACACAAATAGGGGTTCAGAAAGAAACAGATGTCACTCTCAGTTATATAATAAAAGATTTTAAAGGAAATGTATACGAGCAAACTACAGAAACTATTGCTGTTTACAAACAAAAAATATTTGAGAAAACATTTGATGTTTCTAATTTAAGCTCAGGTGATTATTTGCTTGGCATTGAAGCAATTTATTCCGGCGGCGTTGCAACATCAAGTGCGCAGTTTACTATTGTGTCCCCCGGAGAAGTAATTAGCAAAACTCCCGAGATAAATATTTTTCTTCTATCTATCGGAACATTTATTTTTTTGGGATTGCTTTTCTCTTTTTTTATTGTTCTTGTTATAGTCCTTATAATTAAAATAAGAAAAAGCAGAAGAATTTGGAGAGTTTAGTTTATAGTAAATCGTTTTTACTTATAAATTCTCGGTCTTTTATCTATTTTCGCTATAATAATAACTTTCTCTTTGTCTTTTATTTTATATAAAGCCCGATAATCTCCAATCCTGTATCTAAATATTTTATCCTCTTTATATCTGCCAATAAATTTTGAATCACTTGGAATTGGGTTTTCGCTTAACTTCTTTAATCTTATTTCAATTCGTTCTTTAATATTCCTATCTAACTTTTCTAAGAATTTTTGAGATATCTGAGACAATTCTACAGAATACATCTTAATTTAATCTTTTAGTTTTCTGTTTTCTAAAATCTTCTTCTGCTTCATCCAAGGAATCTATATCATCATCTGTTAAGACAATGTCCATATCAATCATTTGTGCTTTCATTTCCATAATTGTCTTTTTAATGAATTCTAAGTCTCTTTTAATATCTTTTATTTCTGATTCCATAATTATCTTGTATCATATCTATATTTAAAATTATCTAATTTTTATTTTCATTCCATCATACGCAAAAATTATTTCGGGATGAATTTTTTTGAATTGCTTTTCTTTTTTTATAGTTTCTTTCCCAAGATGCGTGAAAATAATATTTTTGATTTGAAAATTTTTGCACCAATTTATTTGCGTTGGAATTCTTGTATGCCCAAAGAATTCTCTTCCTTTTTTTCTTACAAGATTTGCATTTACTGAAGAACCATCGCCAATGTAATAATCAACATTTTTCATTGCCTTGTTTTTGTTTATTATATCAACCAAATCGCCGCTGTAAAGAATATTCTTTTTTTGGATTGAAATTCTGAAACAAATTCCAGGGCATCTTATTGAATGCAAAACCTGAAAAGGCAGAATATTAAACGGGCCCAATTTAAATTTCTTTTTCGGCTTGATTATTTTATAATTCTCCGGCTTGAACTTTCCATAATTTATTGTTTCTTTTGTTGCGTAAATTGGAACACGGGTTTTTTCATTTTTTACTGTCCAAATATAATGGTCAGGGTGGGCATGCGAAATCAAAACAGCATTCGGCTTTATTTGCGAAATTGTTTTTTTATGCGAATGCCCATGCTCAAACAAAATTTTGAATCTTCCTGATTGAATGATAAAAGATGAATTATATTTGTGCTTTTTGCTGGATTCTTCAATTTCGCCCTTTGTCCCAAGAAAGATTATTTTTATCA
>CAYXOE010000033.1:0-1566 GCA_964466855.1 Candidatus Woesearchaeota archaeon | reverse complement strand
TTTTTTAAAATCATTTTCAAATTTTTTTCTGAATTTCGCAAATCTCATGGCTGCCGCGGGATGATAGATTTCAAAATAGTTTATTCCTTTTTGCCGGGGAACATGCCAAGCAACATCGCCAAACAGAACAATTATTTTTGGTTTTATTATTTTAATTTGTCGAAGAACAAGGGGCATAAAAAACTCAATTTCCTTTTTTGTAGGTTTTCTGTTATTAGGTGTTTTGCAGTTTACAACATTTGTAATGTATAGAGAACTTCTTTTGATTTTATTTTTTTCTAAAATCTTATTTAAGAATTTCCCTGACTTTCCAACAAAAGGGCGCCCTGTTTTGTCTTCTTCTTCACCCGGATTTTGCCCAATCAGCATTATCTTCGCATGTTTGTTTCCTTCTCCTATTACAATATTTTTTGAAGATTTACAAAGCGCGTGCTTTTTTATTCTCTTTATTTCATTTTTTAAAGAATTTGCCATTAGATTGCGCAGTCTTTCAACTTTTTATCTGTTCTTATTCTAAGCAACGCTGGGGCGCGCAATTTCAAATCTTTTGTTATTTGCATATATTTGACTTCAACGATAGTATTTGGCTTCACAAAATTTATTTTTTTTATAGATTCCACATTCATGTGTTTTGATGTTGGTTTTAATTTTCTTGATAATTCAGAGATTGTCTTTTCATCCAAGCCCGCACCAACTCTTCCGATGTAAATTAATTTTCCATGATGATAAGCTCCGAGGGCAAGAGCACTGATTCGCCTTTTTTCACGCGTGTAACCAAGGACAATTGCGTCGATTGTGTCTGTATGCTTTATTTTAAGCCACGAAGAACTTCTTGTTTTTTCATACTTACTGTCTGCTTTTTTTGCCATGACTCCTTCAAGTCCAACTCTCTGCGTTTTTTTCCATAATGCTTTTCCGTTTGTTGTATACGGAGAAATTGCAATCTTTGATGAATGCCTAACTTCTCTTTCCAAAACTTTTTTTCTTTCAAGAAGAGATTTATTTGTTAAACTTTCATTTTTCAATTTTAAAATGTCGAAAACAAAAATTGTTGCCGGATATTCTTTGCTCAGAATTTTTATTTTAATTGGGTTATCAACTTGTCTTTGCTGGAGAAGATTAAAATCCGGTTGATGTTTTTTCCCGAGTGTTACAAGTTCTCCGTCGATAATGCTGTCATCTTTGATATTTTTCCATAAGTCGCTTAATTCAGGATATTGGCGTGTTACATTATTTTCACGCCGGTTGATTAATTTTATGTTTTTCCCGTTTCTGTAAATCAGAACGCGGATACCATCAAATTTGGGCTCAAAAATAAAATTCTTATTCCTCAAATCGTCTTGCGTGCCCTGCTTTGCAAGCATCACGTTGCTCATTTTTTGACGCTGAGTTTCAATGCTTCAATTAATTTTTCGGGCTTTGGAGTTTTCTTGATTTCAATCTTCTGCTTTTTGCCTTCGAGATAAGCCTTTAACTTTTCAGCGAATTCGTCGTGGAATTTTCCAATATCCAATTCTTTCATAGAATATTTTTCAATAATCTTGTTTGCAAGACGCAATTCTTCAG
>CAYXOE010000032.1:0-5224 GCA_964466855.1 Candidatus Woesearchaeota archaeon | reverse complement strand
GGAGGGACTACATATGTGCCATCAGTTTTAACACTTTCATTTAATCCTTCAAGCCTGAAAGCATTTTTGAGGCAGGGAGAAATAACAACTAAAACCGTTGCAATAACTAACACAGGGACTTCTGCATTAACGCTTTCTGTTTCATCAACTCTTGGAGATTTGACAAGATTAAGCACAGATTCTATCACTTTAAACCCCGGAGAAACGAAAACAATTTCTGTCGATTTCATTGCAAGAGATGACACGAATCCTGATTTGTATTTGGGCTCAATTATTTTTTCAGCAGGAGGGATTTCGCAGCAGCTTTTTGTTGCTCTCGAAGTGGAATCAAAAAATCCGCTGCTTGATGTTGCAATAAATCTGCCTGAAAAACAGGTCTCGCCCGGGCAGACGATGCTTGCAGGAGTAACGCTATACAATTTAGGTTCTGGCGCCGGCGATGTTTCTCTTTCTTACATTATTGAAGACACAAACAAGCATATAATATTAAATGAATCAGACACTGTTGCAATTCAAACTCAGACGAGTCTTGTCAAAAGTTTGCAAATTCCAAATGATGCGCCTTTAGGGCCGCACATTCTTTACGTGCGGGCGAATTACAATGGAAAAATTGCAAGCGCGTCAGTTGATTTTGACATTGTAAGCGTTACATCTCAAGCAAAGATATATATAATAATCATAGTTGGTTTAGTTACTTTAATAGCAGGATTTATCGGCTTTATAATAATGAGAAGGATAAAAGGGGCATACAAGCAAATAAAGAAAGTCGGCTTGGAGGACTTGTTGTGGAAATAAAATGGTAGAAACCAAAATCCAAAACGAGCTCACAAAGTTCGCTCTCGTTCGCTCACGCAAACGAAGGAGTTTTGAATAATGGCTATAGAATTATTTCCATTAATTTTGACTTATGGCGCGATGGCGCTCTATTTGATTACATTTTTTTTAATGTGGGTTATCGTAAAAAGAACGCGAGGAAGATTCAAGACCACTTTGATTATTTTTTCAGCCATAATTATTATTTCATTCATCAGAAGAATGCTGAATATTTTTAATCTGTCAGAAATACTCAATAATGAAATCTGGGACGATTTATTTTCTGTAGTTGTCGCTGCTTTGTGGATTTTTGCAATTTATGTTTTATTCAAGGAAATAAGAGAATTGACAGATGTTGGGCTTCATCATACGAAAGAAGCAAGAAGAGAGAGAAATTATCCTCCCCCTCGGCGCGAGCTGGGCGAGGCATTTGAAAGACATCATGAAGATAAGATAGAAGAAAAAAATATCAGGATTGACAATGACGGAAAGAGAAGATTGCGGGTCATTAATGGATATGTTGATTTCACGAATGAATAAGCAGAACCACCTGCGGGTTTCTGCACCTCCTGCATCCCGACGACAGGAAATCGTCGAAAGCAAAACCAAGTTTCTGAATCTCTAAAAAATACAAAAAAGAAAATTTATAAACTATAGCAATTCTATAGTAAAGTGGTGACAACAATTCAGCTTAATGAAGATGTAAAAAGGGCTCTTGACAGAATGAAATCTAATAAGCAGACTTATGAAGAAGTTATTTTAGAATTAATGAAGATTGCTGAAGAACAAAAGAGAAAGCAAAGAGAATTATTAATTGAAGGCTGCAAAGAAATGGCTGAAGAAAGCCTCAAAATTACTAAAGAATTTGAAGCTATTGAGAATCTTGATAATTGGGAGTGGTGATGATTATAAAAAGAGGAGATATATTTTTAGCAAATCTTGAGCCAATAAAAGGAAGCGAACAAGGAGGGATAAGACCGGTATTGGTAATTCAAAATGATATTTCAAATAAATATTCTCCTATAACAATTATTGCTGCAATAACCTCAAAAATATTTGAAAGGGAATACTCTACTAATGTTTTTATCTCAAAAAGTGAATCTAAATTAGATAAAGATTCTACGGTTATGTTAAATCAGATTAGGATGATAGACAAATCAAGATTAATAAGAAAAATGGGCTCACTTGATTTTCATCTTATGAGTAAAGTTAATCTTGCTATAAAAATAAGTTTGGATTTAGATTGATGGGAGAGTTAATAATTAGATATAAAAAAATTAATGGAAAAAAATTTGCTCTTTGTGTCACGGAAATGCAATAATAAAGCATATATGGAAGTTTATCCATTTTTATTAAAAGGGAAATATGAAAGAAATGGTTGGAGTTATTTATGCCGAAGACATTATTATCAAGAGCAGAACCAAAGGTTCCGCACCTCCGCAGAAATATTTATATAGGAACTATAGCTAGTTATATAATGGAAAAAACAACCATACAAGTGAGCCAAAGCACTCTTGAGAGATTAAAAAATTTCAAGAAACATGAGAGGCAATCATATGACGATTTGCTTAATAGCATAATTAATGAAATTGAAGAGGAGCCATTAACTAATGAAGAAATTAAAGATATTCAGGTAGCTTTGGAAGAGGTGAAAAGAGGACATGTTTATCCCATTGAACAGGTGGCAAAAGAATTGGGCATAAAACTTAGATGATATGTATTCTTTGGAATTTTCCAAAAGTGCCAAGAATTTCTTAGAAAAGTTGAATAAGAAAGATGCAGAGATAATTTTAAATAAAATTTATTCGATAAGAGACAATCCCTTTAGATTTTTGAAACGATTACAGGGAGAGAAATTATGGAGATTAAGAATTGCTGATTATAGAGCATTAATTGATGTACTTATTTCGGCGAATAAAATCATTGTTTTGAGAATTGGTTATAGAAAAAATATTTATAAATAACCTTATTTTAATATATCCATGAAAAAGGGCGTGATAATTTTGTCAGTTATTCTGTCTGTTTTATTGATTGGCGTGGTTTCAGCAGTGACAATTCCGATTTATGTCCGCCCCCTTCTTCCTGACGGCTCGTCGACGCCAAACACTGTTTATGTTTATACATTGAATTGGACGACAGACCAGGCATGCAATAATGTTGTTTATTCCAATCAAAATATTTCTGTAACAACCGATGCTTCCGGGGTTGCTGTTTTCAATGTCACGATTCCGGATAATATCACAGCTGTTCCGACTTATGTCTGCGAATACAGGAACGGAGTTTTCAGAGACGCTCATCAACTGACAGGGCAAATTTTCAGCCAGATTTATGCACAGAGTTTGAATATCAGTGACAAAATTTATGCAGGCGGAAATGTAACTGGCGCCGGCGGATTTTTTCAATTTCTCGGAAGCTTGTTGAACAGAATCACGAGCTTGTTTGTCACGAATATTGACGCATCGGGAAACGTGAGCGCTGCTTATTTTTTTGGAAACGGTTCGCAGTTGACAGGAATTCCAGGAGGAAGCAATCCTTCCTTTACAAATGTTAATATATCAAATTTATTGACGCTGAATTCACAAATTTCTCCAACAGGTGCGAACAATGGCTCTTTATTTTTCAATTCTTCTTTGAATGCGCCAATGTTTTACAATGGAACAAGCTGGATTGGATTGTCTGGAACAGGATTTGGAACTTCAATTATTTCCTCTGGAAGCAATGCAAACGGCTATTGGATTCAGTATGCTGACGGGACGATGATGGAAGCTACAAATGGTTCTATGACTTTTTCAGTAAGCGGTAGTACAATATCATGGACTTTCCCCTTGCCTTTTACCACAACTTATTATGCAACTCTTTTTCCAGCAAATTGGAATGCAGTATGGTATTCAAATGGTTTTTCCACAACTTCTGTAAATGCAGGTTCAAATACTTTTAGTGGCAGTGTGTTAGCTTATGGATATGCCATCGGACGCTGGACAAATTTAAATTTGCAGACAGGTGCAGGTATCAGCAATTTGCCTATAGGCTCTGTAATTGCTTTTAATTCTGCAACTTGCCCTTCTGGTTGGCAGGTTGCCGACGGGACAAATGGAAGTCCTGACTTGAGGGGATTATTTATCAGGGGGGCCGGAACAAATGGGAATATAACTGAATCTAATGGAAGTTCTTATTCTGCAATATTTGGAACTTATCAAAATGATAGTTTTCAGGGACATTGGCACCAACAATATACTGGGACACAAATAACAACAACAGGAAGTAATGGCAGGGTTGCAGCAGATTATAATATTCCGACTGCTATGGTGGGACCATTTATAGGGGGAGTAAGAGATGCTATTAATGATACCACTAATGGCGTTCCAAGAACAGGAGCTGAAACCCGTCCTGCAAATTATGTCTTAACTTATTGCATAAAAATGTTGAAAGGCGATATAGGCGATGTTGCAATTTGGGGGCTTGACAGCAACGGAAATATTGCAGAAGTTAATTCAAGCAGGAATGTTACTGTAACAAATTTGAATGTAACAGGAACAATTTATGGGGCTACTTCAAGCAGAACTCAAATTTTCACTTCTTCCGGAACTTTCACAGTTCCTTCTGGTATCACTACAGTTTATCTTTCAGGTACTGGCGCAGGAGGTACAGGCGGTGCAGGATCAAATTTTGCTAATTGTGGCGGTTACGGATATTGTTGCGGAGGAGGTGGAGGAGGTGGAGGAGGAGCTGGTTCTGCATATTATAAAATCCCTGTTACAGTAACACCCGGCTCTCAGATAACAGTTACTATCGGAACTTCTGGTATTACTTCTACTTTTGGTTCCCTTTATAATTTTACTGCGGGAACTACGGGTGCGCTCGGGAATCCTGGGAATGGTTATTCTAGTAGTGGGACAGTTTGTTATAACGGGGGCGGCGGAGGCTCTTTTTATGGCAGTGCTGGAGGTAAGGGCGGCAATTCAGGCGGAACTAATGGAGACACCGGCGGTGGTGGTTTGATGTATGGAGGCAATGGCGGCGGCGGAGGTACAGGAGTAAACTCTAATTGTGGAGGCGGAGGAGGAGGTGGAGGAGGAGCTCCAAGTCGTTGGATTACAAGTAGTCTTGGGGGCGATGGAGGAACTGGCGGCACTTATGGCGGAGCCAATCCAACAGCCGGAGCATCATCATCTACACGGGGCGCGGGTGGCGGAGGTGGCGGAGGCCCATCATGTAACAATGGTAATGGTGCTGCAGGCGGTAGCGGTGGTTCAGGATTAATTATTGTTGAATGGTGATTATACCAGCAGAGAAATTTTTGTGATTCCTTATTAAATTATATTATAAATATTAATCACTAATTTATTAAATCTTTAATTCTTATTTTATTTATGATTACAAAGAAAGAGGTTTTGTTATTAGCTGTTCTAAT
>CAYXOE010000031.1:0-5331 GCA_964466855.1 Candidatus Woesearchaeota archaeon | reverse complement strand
CATCTTACAATTCTTTCAACTCCTCCTTAAAATCTTTTATGTCCTTGAAATCTCTATATACAGAAGCGAATCTTATGTAAGCCACATGATCCAGTTTTTTTATTTTTTTCATCACGAGCTCTCCAATCACAGAACTCTTCACCTCTTTCCCTCTTTTCCTCAGTTGGTCTTCAATTTCGTTTATCATTTTTTCAATTTTCTCTTTTGATATTGGACGTTTTTCAAATGCTTTTTCAATTCCTTTTTCCAATTTTTCCCTGCTGAACTTTTCTCTTCGTCCGTCTTTTTTTACAACATAAAAATCTTCTTTCTCGATTTTTTCATAGGTTGTGAATCGCTTTTTGCATTTCAAGCACTCACGTCTGCGGCGAATTCCATTAGGGGACTCCCTTTTATTGGTAACCCTTGTTTCCTCATGCAGACAATGTGGGCATTTCATTATTTTTTGATGTACAAGTTATTGTACACCAACCCTTGTATATTACTACAGGTTGTATAATTGAGAATTTAATCAGCGGTTATATTTAAACAATTCCGAGAACTGAAAAGTGGTGACGCGGCTTGTATCAAATTTTCTGGAACTTTCCGATTATTTTCCTAAATTTTTCCAGAAAATATTCAACTTCTTCATCAGTCGTGAATCGGCTTATGCTTATCCTCAATGAATTGCCTGCTTTTTCATCTGGCAAGCCGATTGCTTTAAGAACATGGCTTATTCCTGTTGAATGCGACATGCAGGCGCTTCCTGTTGAAGTCATTATTCCTTCATTTTCAAGATAGCCGCCAATGACTTCGCCGTCAACTTTTTCAAATGAAATATTTATATTGTTGCATAATCTATTTTCTCTTGGGCCGTTTAATTTTATCCTAGGAATTTTTAGCAATTCATTAATCATTCTATCCCTTTGTATCAGCATTTTTTCAACATCCCTCTTGTTTGCAATTTCTGCGGCTTTTGCAAAACCGACAATGCCAGAAACATTTTCAGTCCCGCTTCGCAAACCACGCTCATGCCCGCCCCCGTGAAGCAACGGCGTGACTTCAATTCCCTTTTTTATGAATAGAGCTCCGGCACCCTTTGGCCCATGAATTTTGTGTGAGTTCAATGTAACTAAATCCAGATTTTGCCGTCTTGCATCGATTGGGATTTTCGTGAAACTTTGGCAAGCATCTGTATGAAATAAAACTCTTTTTTCTCTACAGATTTTTCCTATTGCTTCAATGTTTTGCACTGTCCCGATTTCATTGTTCCCATGAATTACAGAAACAACAATTGTCTTGTCAGTTATTGCATTTTTAATGTCATCTGGATTTACAAAGCCTTCTCTGTCAACATCAAGATAAGTTACTTTTGCTCCCTGCTTTTCAAGCCATTTGCATGTATTAATGACGCAATCATGTTCTATTTTTGTAGTTATTATATGATTTTTTCGAGGAAAATAGGAAAAGAACAAGCCCTTTAATGCAAAATTATTCGCTTCTGTCCCGCCCGATGTAAAATAAATTTCATCTTTGTTTGCACCAATTGTTTTTGCAATTTTATTTCTGCTTTCTTCGAGCGCATTCTTTGCTTGAATTCCCATCTCATGAACAGAAGAGGCATTGGCATATTTCTCAATAAAGTAAGGCTTCATTGCTTCCAAAACCTGCTCGTCAACTTTCGTTGATGCTGCATTATCAAAATAAATTTGTCTCATAAAAAATTAATAAATATTCTATATAAAAATCTTTCAGAATTAAGTTTTTGCACAAGTGCTTGTATTTTTGACGTTCTGTAAATTATAGCCGTTTCCGCAGCCGGAGAAAATTACCTGTATCAATGATATGATTTTTTGCACAGCAGAAGCGCCATTCAATGGAGTTGATGTAATGGTTGAAGATGCTATAATCGCAGTTGAATTAACAGGCGTAATGGTAGTAAGGGTATTTGTTGTGCCGCTTTTATCTTGAACATTTATGAGAATTGTATTTGCATTTATTTTTGTCTGTATTATTTTAATGCTGTCGCTTGATACGTTTGCCTTGCTGCTATTAACAGAGCTTATAGATGTTGTATTTGTAAATGTTACAGAAAATGATGTTGAATTTGTTTTTGAAAAAAGATTCGTAGTTGAATTAATTATTATTCCGTCTTGTATTTCATTGCTGATAGTGGAGCTGCTAACATACGCTCCCGTTGAATTTATCGTTGATGAAGTTGTAATAGTTGAGTTTAATTGCCCAATTGTTGAATTAACAACATTATTTGCCGGGGGAATAATAGTGCTTTGGGTAGTAACTGTATTGATGGTTGTGTTAACTGATGATGTTGATGTTGTTTTTGTGGTAGAGGCTGAACCATTCTTTATGGGTGCCGTTGAGCTTTCACTTGTTGTCACAATATTATTATCGGGGCTTGTCATTTTTTGCATAGTTGTTGTAGTTGTTTGAGCAGTAGGAGTTGTTGTCGTTGATTTTGTGACAATTGTAGTTGTAACAGGTTGTACTGTGTTCTTTGCCCCTTCTGTTTTTGCAGGCTTTGGCGCCTCTGTTTTTGCAGGTTTTACTTCTTTTTCGGCAAAACCAGTGAATGCAAATTTATAGACAATTAGAAAAATTATCAATGCAACAATCAAAATCGCAAAAATAGTAACAGCCCCTCTTCCCCTTTTCATTAAATATAAAATGTTATTTAAACTATATAAATTTTTGTATAGGATACTCGACAATATTTCCTAATAGTGTTTATCATGGGCACGGAGGGAATCGAACCCCCATCTGGCGGGCTGGAGCCGCCGAGTCTGCCATTAGCCTACGCACCCGATTTTATTAGAAAATAGGATTACTTTTTAATTGTTTTCAAACCACTTGCTCCATTTCATTTTGCTCGTCTTTTTTTAGAAATGCTCACTTTGCTCGGAAAATTGATAATTAATTTAAAAATGCTGAAGAGAAGATGTTGCAAAACTTGAGTTTTCACATTATTAATTCTTATTAATTAAGCGAAGCGAACAAATTTTTTAAGAAAATCTTTTTATATCTCTCTTTCCTTAATGAATTATGAAACAAGTTTTGCTTGATACAAATTTTATTCTCTCCTGTGCAAGGCAAAAAATTGATTTCTTTCATGAAATTCCGATGATGGGCATTGAAGTTCTTATCCCCCGCCAGGTTATCGATGAAATAAAATTGCTTTCAAAATCAAAGGAAAGTGCGATAATTCGTGAAGAGGCTGATTTGGCCATGAAACTTTTGAACAGAAACAAATTTACTTTGGTGAAATTGAGGAGAAAGAATGCAGATAGGGGGATTATAGAATTTGCAAATGATAATAAAGATGCGATTATAGCGACGCTGGACAAGGATTTGCAAAACAAAATTAAAAATCAGAAAATGATAATTAAGGGTCTGAAAACGCTTGAAATTATTTAATATTAATATTCAATAATAACCTTTTTAAATCGATTTTTGTTATAATTTTTAAACATGTTCTATATAACAGAAGTCGAGGATTACATTAGAGTTGAACCAAAGCTGTTCGGGCTTTCTACTCGTGAGGCTGTTGAGAATCAGTTGCGTGAAACCTATAAGGATTATTACGACAGGGATTTGGGAAAAGCTGTTGCAGTAATTGAAGTTCTTAAAATTGGCGATGGAATCATAATCCCCGGCGACGGCGCTGTTTATTATAATTCAATTTTCAAATTGCTTGCTTGGAAGCCAGAACTTCAGGAGCTTGTTGCGGGAACAATCGCGGAAATAACGAATTTTGGCGCTTTCATGGATTTGGGCGTCATGAGGGGGATGATTCACATTTCGCAGACCATGAATGATTTCGTCAGTTTCAGCAAAACAAATCTTCTTGTTGGGAAAGCCTCAAAGAGAAGTTTGAAAGAATCTGATTTATGCCTGGCAAGAATTGTTGCAATCAGCCACAAAGGGGGAACGCCGAAAATCGGCCTGACAATGAGGCAACCAGGATTGGGAAAATTGGAATGGATTAAAGAAGAGCAGGTGAAGAAAGAAAAGGAAGCAAAGAAAGCAGCAAGAGAAGAAGCAGCGGGTGGTAAGGCAGGTAAAAAATTAAAAACCAAAAAGGAAAAGAAAGAATGATAGAAGTAAGAAGTTATGTTGGAAGAAATAATGAAGATTTGAAAGATTTAATGATTAAACTGGATATGGCAAGTATCTCTCCAAATGAAAGAGGGCTTTATATTGGACAAGTCGAGCTTTATCAGGATAAAAAAGCAGAACTTTATCATTATATGTCTGCAACGATAATTGTTGTCGGCGAAAAAGATAAGTCACGAATATCTGTTTTTGCTTCGCATGAGAGCCAGGAAAATATAAAAAAGGGATTAGAAAGTAAATTAGGGATCAGATTATCATAATGCCAAAACAAAAAGCATGCAGGATTTGCAAGAGAATTTACGAAGGAGAAAAATGCACCTCTTGTGGTTCAAAAGAAGCAAGCGATGCTTTCAAAGGAAGAATTGTGATAACAAATCCTGAAAAATCAGAAGTCAGCCAAAAACTCGGAATTAAAGAAAAAGGAAATTTCACAATAAAACTTTAAGATGCTTGAAGAAAAACACAACCCTCTTTTCAATAGAAAGGAAGTCAAGATAAAAGTGTCTGATTTAACAAGTCCTCCAAGTATGGAATCTGCAAGAAAAATTGTGGCTGAAAAATTCCTTGTATCCCAAGAGCACATTCATGTTGAAAAAGTAATTGGAAAATTCGGCTCGAAAATTTTCACGATTTCCGCTAACATTTATTCCTCCCCTTTGGAAAGGGAAAAATTCCATTTAAGAAATAAAAAACAAAAAAAGGAAGCTAAAACTTCTGCAAAATAATAAAATGGTTGCTGAAAATATTTTATGGAGGTGCGGAACTTTGAGTTCTGCTTGTAGAAACCCGCTGGATGTGTCACATGCCCGTTAATTTGAAAAGACTGGAGAAGAATAAGACAGAAATCAGCTTAAGCATGAATAATGCTTATTATGGCAAAGGGCATATTGAACATGAAGAAATTCGCAAAGGAGATAAAATAGAGCCGAGATATTATTATGTAAGTAATGGACAAAGAATCAGAATAAGTCGCTATGGACCAAATAGGATTGTAATGCAAGATGGAGGATTAGTTAAACTAGTCAAAGGATAAAATGGCAAAAGAAGGAAAAAAAGGAAAGAAAGCTCACAAGAACAAGCCTACAAGCAGAAAATATTCACATTATAAGTTAGAGGGAAACAAAATTGTAAAATCAGCTAATTGCCCAAGATGCGGTCCTGGAATTTTCCTGATGCAGGGAAAAAACAGAGTTTATTGCGGCAAATGCCATTATACAGAAT
>CAYXOE010000030.1:3797-5812 GCA_964466855.1 Candidatus Woesearchaeota archaeon | reverse complement strand
AACAGCTTCCTCACCAACTATATTGAACGTTGCATCCTCTGCTGACATTCGCTCTATCAATCTCAAAATATCTTTTTCAGAAGCTTCCTGCCCTTTGTAGAAACTTTCCTTCACATCAAGCTGAAATATTCCTTCCTCAAAAAATTTGCCAACTAATCCGCTGTCGCAGATTGCAACCACGTCTCTGTAAGACCTGTGTATTTTAAAGAACATTTACTAAAAGAGGTTTCATTTATTTTTCTCGGCAAACTCTTTGGAGACCACACGCCAGCATTCATAACTTCCTGTCTTTGATTTTGTTACTGCAAAAGCCCTTCCGCCTTTGTGAACAATCCTGTAATCGCTGGTCTTGAACTTGTGTTTTGTTTTAACATCGAAGAATTCCAGTTCTTGTTTCATTGTTTTACCTCCTTTAGTTTAATTATCAGCATCTTCATGTTTTATTGAATGTAAAGGTATTTTAAAATCTATCTCATGCTCGCTTCGCTCGCTTTTTTACAAGAGTCCTCGCTATCGCTCAGAATAGTTTAGCGTTAATGGAAGAAAAAAAACTGAAATAAATAGTCTTAGGGTTAACAATAAATTAATATCCGAGTGCGATTAGCACGAGGTGAAATGTAGCGAGCATCGGAGATGCGAGCGTTATGGAAAATATTAAATCTTGCTGGCAGGATGTTTCGCTCCGCAGGCAAGACAATGCTTTGAAGTTATTCTTTCGTCACGAATTAATTCTGTATCTGGCTTTCCGCATTCCTTGCAAAGCACGTATTCTTTAACATACTCTTCAATTTTTTGATTTATCTTCGCGCTTGGAACTTTTTGGTTGAGAACAAGCCTGTCTCCTTCTATTTGTCCTGAAGAAGCAAGTTGTTTCAATAAAAATTTTTCAAAATGTTCAGGGTTCCTTCTGATATGAGATGCCATATGAGAGAAATTTGTGATTATTGTTTTCTTTCCCTCGAAATGCCCTTCAGCTTTCGGAATTTCAAATCTCTCGCCGTTTCCCTCGGGCTTTTTGATTTTCTTGTAAGCTTCATTCAATAATTCTTCATAAGTTTCCATGAATTTTAGTCTTTAATACCGTATATAAATCTTTATAAAAAGAAATGCTATGAAATTTTATGACGTTTGACGTTTCGGACGTTAAAGGGCTTGCAAAGAAAGTTTTTGGTATTAATTGGGCTTTCGGAAGGGTGAGTCCAAGCCGTAGCGACCATGGTTCTTTTGTTATTTGGAGCAGACAAATTATACCAAAAGAAATAGCCAAAATTGTTCCTTCTTTTCATAAAATATATTTGTTTGATGAAAGGTATATAGGAAAGGCTGAAGAATTTATCAAGCAATACAAATTAAAATATCCTCATGAAGATCTCTTCCAAGTTGTAGGGCTTTATTCTACCCCAACCATCTGACTTTTCCCGGACGGGGCTCGAAAATAATTCCTTCTTCAAGAAGCTTTTGTATTTCTTGGTTTATAATTTCAGGGGAAACTTCGCGATGGTTCATAATTATCTTGTCGACGTAAACGCCGCCCTCTTCCTCTGAATTTTTAATTTCTTCCAAAATTTTGTCTCTTATTGCGCCCTTGCTAGGAGATGAAATTACAATGGGGGCTGCTTTTTCCAGTTCAATTTTCCTGACGAGCAAATATTTCGGGTCCTGCATTCGCACGATTTCAGGAGAGATATAAACTTCATTGTTGAAGTGCCTTAGAACGCCTATAACCATAATTGTCTGCCCCTGCACAAGATTTGCAATTCTTTCAACATCGTCGCCAAATGATTTCAATTTAATCTGTCCGGAGCCGTCATCAATTGTTGCAAACGTATATCTTTTTTCAGTTCCCCCATCATATTTTTCAATCACGTTTCCGATTATGTTTACCCGCACTATTTTTTTGTCCCCCAATTCGAGGAAAATAAATCTTTCTGCTTCAAGATATGGCTTTCCAATTAGCAAGTCTCCAATTCGCAATTTGTATGCAATGTTTCGTTTGAATTCCTGCTGTGGCATTT
>CAYXOE010000030.1:0-3697 GCA_964466855.1 Candidatus Woesearchaeota archaeon | reverse complement strand
TTATACCTTCTGCACAAATCCCGCACGAGGGCGATAAATAATGCTTTCTCTCTCAAGCTGGATTAGCGCGTCATTTATTTCATCTGCTGTCATTTTTCCGTCGAGCTCTTTTTCAATTTCCTCGATTGGAATCATCTTCCCGATTTTTCCCTCCATCTCCGCTATCAAATCCCTGACTGTGAAAATCTTGCTTCTTTGCGATGAAGTTATCCTGCTGCCGATTCTGTCAATGTCAAATGTCTTTGTTTCATAATCATAGCCGACCTGCATCAAATAATATTTCATTAATTCAATCGCTCTTTTTGCATCTTCGCGAGTTGCAGTGTTGCTGAGCCTCATTTTTGCAGATGCCTCTGACATTCTTATTAATGCTTCTAATTGTCTCGCAGAGATTGGAATTGGGCGCATCGCACTTTCAATAGCTACAGGCATATTTCTCAAATCGACATAAAATTTTTCTATTTCTTTCATTGCCTCTTCATTCAAAACAGGCTTCACTCGCTGCCTTGAATATGCAATATATTTTCGCAGAATATTTGTCGGAATTGCTATGTTAGGATTTTCTTCCTGTCGTGTATGTTCATAGAGAACATGGGCTGCAATTTTTTGGTCCTTGTCCTTGTCCGGAATATCTCTCAGCGTGAATATTATATCAAAGCGATTAATCAGCGTCGGCGGCAAGTCAATTTGCTGTGCAACAGGCTGGAACGGGTCAAACCTTCCGAATTTTGGATTTGCAGCTGCAAGGACAGATGTCTCGCTTCGCAGAGTTGCCTGGACATTTGCTTTTGAAATCGTGATTGTTTGCTGCTCCATTGCTTCGTGCATTGAGCTTCTATCTTGGGGGTCCATCTTTTCCAATTCATCAATGCAGACAATTCCTTTGTTTGCCAAAACCATTGCCCCTGCTTCCAAAGACCAACCTCTTAAGTATTCATCACGGACAACAGTTGCTGTCAGTCCTGCACCAGATGCTGATTTTCCGACGACGTATCTTCCCTTTGGGGAAATGTCAGCGATGAAGCTTAACGTTACTGATTTTGCAACGCCGGGATCTCCTATAAGCAAGATATGAATGTCGCCTCTTTTTTTCTGCCCGTCTGCAAAAATTTTTCGCACTCCTCCGAACAATTGCAAAATCAGGGATTTTTTTATTTCTTCATAGCCCCAGACTCCCGGCGCAATGCTTTTTGCTAAATTTTCAAACAAATAGGGGTCTTGGGAAATTTCAATGATTTGTTTCTCATCTTCTTCTGAAATATCCAATTCTTCGAATGTTTCTTCCATTGAAATCAGATTGTTTGCTTCTATTGCCAATTCAAAACGCGTTGATAATCCTCCCGAAGGCAGAGGCACCGGGACTTCTTTCAAAATGCCGATTACTTTCACACGGCTTCCGGGAGTTGTTTTTTCTTCCATTTTTGGCTCAACTAAATCTTCTTTAATGAAAACATTAATCCTCTTCGGCTGTTCTCCGCCGGATAATGATTCTGGCGTTTCTTCAATTACTAGCCTCTGCGTGTCAACCATCTCTTTTGAAATTAATTTGAAGCCGCCTTTTCTCCCGCAGGAGCAGCGTGAAGGTTCACGAAATTTCCTTTCAATCTGCAAAACAGAGAGAATTGTTCCGCATGAGGGACATTCAAATTTTGCATTGACAACTTGGGGGCGGACATCTGAAGATTGCCTTATTATGCCGTCAACAACAATCAATTCATTGAGATGTTTTGAACGCAAGTCACGGATTTTCAAAGATTGAGTTTCAGGGAGATTTGTAAGCCTGACTCTTGGCTTGGAAAGCAAACCAGATTCTTCGATTGCAATTTCAATCAATGTTATTGTTTCTTCAGGAGTTGCAAGAATTTCATCAGACAATTTATTTGAAAATTCAGAAATTTTCATGAAATCCAAAAAAATAACATTATTCCTTTTTCTTAGTGATTCCCCGAGTTCTTTCTTGTAGAAATCAAAGAAATTTTTGGCTTCTGTGATTAATTCTTCTTTTGATTTTTTAACATCTTGTCTCGCCTCTATTCCCCCATTTATATTGAATTCCTCTTCCATATTTTTAGGAAGGCTTCCTATTTTTATAAATTTGTATACATGAATGAAATGAAAAAGTTTAAAAATGGGAAATGAAGAAAAAATTCATGGAAAGATTTAAACATTTAAGTGAAACTTCGTATAATCCGAAGAAAAATCTGGAATTGGGAGATATTGTAGAACGTGCAGAAATCTCTTTCAAGCCAGAGGCATGGACGCGAGAATTTGAAAAAGGCGAGATGGTTCAAAGCCTTCCAATTTCACAGCATAGCAGAGACAGAAATCATCCGAGGCAATTGCTTGTTTATGTCATAGAATTGGTTCGGGAAGGACATGAAGTTAATCTTGCATATACTGAAGAGCGAAAACCCAATTCTGGAAAATATTATTCTTTTTGGCTTGCTAATGTGAAAGATATAACAGGCTATCAGAAAATAATTTTGGAAAAAGAGTGCCCATAAAAGCTTTTAAATAAGTTTTATTCTTGAGAATATGAATGATATTGAGCCTATAGCTCAGCGAGACAACCAATGGTTTTCTTCGCATAACTTTCCTTAAGTTTTTTAAGGAATTATTCGCTATAGTCTCACAAGAAATGAGCCTATAGCTCAGCCTGGTTAGAGCGCTTTAATGCGCGAACCACGCTGATTATAAATTAAGAGTATCTTCGCAGGCTCAGATACTTACGAGCCTATAGCTCAGCCTGGTTAGAGCACCGCTCTTATACGATTGCAATTCACAGGAATTGCATCCTCTCTGGAAAAATCTAAGGGAGGCGGGGGTCCACGGTTCAAATCCGTGTAGGCTCATAAAATTGAGAGCTCACTGCGTTCGCTCTCACGCGCTTCGCAGAGCTCATCGCGTGAAAGGAGGTAAAGCAAAAACAAAATGGCTTACTTTGGGAATGTTGTCGACATAATGCAGAAATATTCAGGAATGATATTTCCAAGCATCAGCCAATGGGTATGGCCTGCGATGTGGGCATTTTCGGTTTTTATTGTCTTGCTTTTTCTTGGAATATGGATTTACACGTCTTTCGCATATTCTGAAATTGCAAAGAAACTCAGATATAAGAAACATTGGCTTGCTTGGATTCCTTTCGCGAGAGGCTCAATGATTTTGCAGCTCGGAGAATTTCACTGGGCTTGGATATTCCTTGTGCTTGTACCAGTTGCGGGATGGATTGCGTTTGCAGTTCTGATGTTTATAGCAAATTGGAGAATTTATGAGAAAAGGAAATATTCAGGATGGCTTGCGTTAGTTCCTTTGCTTAAAGTGGTTCCTTATCTTGCTATTTTTGCATCAATAGCATCGCTTATAATTTTAGGCTTTGTTGCATGGAATGACAAGAAAAGAAGATAAATTTTTTTATTTTAGTTATATTTAAAAAGTTCCTTAAGGAATTTGATAGATATCTCGGTGCTTGAAAGGGAAAATCAAGCGAAGCAGAACTAAAAGTTCCGCACCTCCAAGCAAATAAACCGTAGGTGTCGTCGCGTTTCAAACTTCCCGTTTAGGTTGCAGGAGATTGTAAGAACCCGCAGGTGGTTCCACGCCCCGATAGTTCAGAGGCCAAGAATGCGGCCCTTTCAATCATTTATGAAATAAGTGAAAAGAGCGGCCGTGACCCGAGTTCGAATCTCGGTCGGGGCAT
>CAYXOE010000029.1:3929-5849 GCA_964466855.1 Candidatus Woesearchaeota archaeon | reverse complement strand
CTTCATAATCCAAATAAGCAGTTATTTTTTGGAGTAACCCCTCTCCGCGAGGGTAAGCATTTCTATGGATATGGAAAACATCGGGGATTCTCAGCAGATAAACTTTGTCTGAATTTTCCCCTGCTAACTTTTTTACCCTATAAAAGTTGTAATGGTCTGCAACGAAAATTATGTCTGATTCCTGCGCTGCTTGTGCAGTAAATTGGACGCGCCTGTCCTTTTCGCCTAATTCATCTAATTTGACAACGTTTGTTCCATAGGATTTAATTTGCAAATCCGGAATTCCGTCGCATTCCTTTCTTAGAAATTCTTCAATTGCCTGACTTCGTGATGCATTCGCGCCGCAAACTATGCTGACTTTCATTACATCTCCAATTTTAATCCGCTTAATAAAATAAGGGGCTCTTGGTTTGTACTTCCGCTAAGTTCTTCGTATATTATTGCAGCAGCCCCGCTTTTTCCGTAAATTTTCAATCCTGCCTGTGCTGAGAATCCATATTGCTTTGCCTGCGTTTGATTTCCATTTGTCTGAAAATTCTTCAGGAGACTACCCATATAAAGAGAAATGTATGGAGAAGCCTTTATTCCGTTGAGGAAAGAATCGTTGAATATTGACGGAAATTCCCATGTTGTTGAAGCATATAAAAATGGATTATCAGAAAGCAAATTTCCAAATCCTGCCCGAAGAATCAAATATTGATTTGAGTATGGACTGCGGGGGACAATGTATAAATCCGCAAAAAGATTTGCATTGCCTGAAAAATTATCATATAGTTTCTGAAATACAGAAGGGATTGTTTCGTTCTGCAATTCATTTAATTTTACAGAGCCATTTTTTTCAATGCCACCAACGAGATAAAGACGATTACCGTCGCTTAAATAAGTATCAACCATTGGCGAGTTGACAAATAATTCCAATCGTCCTTTGTAGTCCGCGGTATCTCCGTCAGGAAAACCTGTCTGTCCTGATGCAACCAATGAAGCGGATAATGCACTTTTTGGGAGGTTCTCATTTTTTAAATCAATAGAAAGAAGAGGGAGTGTTTTCGCAAGAGTGGTATTTGGATAAAGAGCATTCCATGGCGTGTTTGAAATCAAATCAACCAAGTTTCCCGTTGTCCTTATTTCTGTTTTTGGAATGTCCGGGTCAACCATTATTGAACGATAAATCGGCATTTCCGGGAACAAGCCAAATTCAATCGATTGTGCAGGCGCTTTCGCCGGTGCTAAAGCCAACAAAACAGAAGCTAAACCAGCTGCCAAAGTCTTCTTTATTCCCATAAAATTACTTGATGAAACTCTTTATAAATATATTTTAAATAGAAAATATATGACAATAATTTTAGGAATTGAATCAACTGCTCACACATTCGGCATCGGCATTGTAAAAGACGGGAAAATTTTAGCCAATGTAAAAGATACTTATACAACCGAGAAAGGCGGGATAATTCCTGTTGACGCTGCAAAGCATCACCGAGAAAAAGGAAAAGAAATTTATGAAAAAGCTTTGATAGATTCAAAAATAAATGAGAAAGAAATTGATGCGATTGCATTTTCGCAGGGCCCTGGCTTGTCTCCATGCTTGCTCGAAGGTTTGAAATTTGCCAAGGAAATTTCATCAAAATTAAAGAAGCCAATTGTTCCTGTCAATCATTGCATTGCTCATCTTGAAATTGGAAAAATTACAGGTTCAAAAGATCCAGTCATGCTTTACACTTCTGGTGCTAACACTCAAGTTATTGCTTACTCGTCGGGAAAATACAGAATTTTTGGAGAGACTCTTGATATTGGAGTAGGAAATTTCATTGATAATTTTGCAAGATTTTTGGGAATTGGGTTTCCGGGCGGGCCGAAAATTCAAAAATTAGCAGAGCAGGGAAAAAATTATATTGAACTTCCCTATACTGTCAAGGGAATGGA
>CAYXOE010000029.1:0-3829 GCA_964466855.1 Candidatus Woesearchaeota archaeon | reverse complement strand
CAGCATGCAGGAAACTGTTTTTGCAATGTTGATTGAAGTTGCAGAGAGAGCCTTGGCTTACACTGACAAGAGCGAATTGCTTTTGGCTGGAGGCGTTGCATGCAATTCACGATTGAAAGAAATGGCGAAAAAAATGTGCAGTGAGAGAATTAGAAAAACAGAATTATTTGTTCCTGATAATTCGCTTCTTGTTGATAATGGAGCGATGATTGCTTATGCTGGAGAAGTTTTATTTAGAAGTGGGATAAAAGAAAAACCAGAAAATTTAGATATCAAACCACGGCAAAGAACTGATGATGTTGAAGTAAATTGGAAATAAAAATCTTTTTATACCTTATTAATATTTATTTATTATGAATAAAAAGAGGATTATATTTTTTGCTGGATTGATTTTTGTTTTAATATCTATTTTTTTCTTGATTAAAATTTCTGCGTTGGATTGGCCGAAATTTCATAACGATTTGAACAACACAGGATTTCAGAATGAGACGATTACTATTGGAGGAGCAGGAAGTTTTGGTAAGTTGTGGAATTATACTACAGGATCTTGGATATTTAGTTCTCCTGCAATTTCAAATGGCTTTGTTTATATTGGCAGTGGTGATTTTAATCTTTACGCCTTAAATGCAATAAATGGCAACAAAATCTGGAATTATACTGCTGGAGCGGCTATACAATCGTCACCAGCAGTTTCGAATGGCATTATCTATTTTGGAAGTAATGATTTTAATCTTTACGCCTTAAATGCAACAAATGGAAGCAAAATTTGGAATTATACTACGAGCAGCGCAATTATATCTTCACCAGCAGTTTCGAATGGCATTATCTATTTTGGAAGTAATGATAAAAATGTTTATGCATTAAATGCAACAAATGGAAACAAGATTTGGAATTATACAACAGGAAATTTTGGACAAGTTACTTCTTCACCAGCAATTTATAATGGTGTTGTTTATATTGGCAGTGGTGATTTTAATCTTTACGCCTTAAATGCAACAAATGGAAACAAGATTTGGAATTATACAACAGGAAATACAATTTACCAATCGTCACCAGCAGTTTCGAATGGCATTATCTATTTTGGAAGTAATGATAATAATACTTATGCTTTAAATGCAACAAATGGAAATTTAATCTGGAATTATACAACAGCGAATCAAGTTCAGTCTTCACCTGCACTTTCTAATGGAATTATTTATGTCGGAAGCTTAGACAATAATGTTTACGCATTAAATGCAACAAATGGAAACAAGATTTGGAATTATACTACTGCCAATCAAATTTATTCTTCTCCGGCTGTATCAAGTGGTATTGTTTTTATTGGGAGTTATGATAAAAATATTTATGCATTAAATGCAACAAATGGCAATTTAATCTGGAATTATACAACAGGTGGTTTGATACCTGGCTCTCCTGCAATTTCGAATGGGATAGTTTATGTGGGGAGTTTTGATCAAAATATTTATGCTTTCGCCTATGCCTGTAATTCTGTTCAAAGCTGTAACAATTTAATTGGCAATGCAAGTTCAGGCGATGTGATATATCTAACAGCCCCGATTAATTATACCCAAAATGGGACAGCTATTACACTTTCTACAAAAAATATAACTTTTGACTGTCAAAGTTTCTCAAATTATATTCAAGGCCCTAATGTTAATCAATATAATAATTACGGATTTTATTCTTATTTTCAGACAAATGATACAATAAGAAATTGCAACATAAGCGGCTTTTATTATGGGATGAATCTTAACTTTGCGGATTATACAAATCTAACCAACAATTTAATTCATGATAATTATTATCAAGGAGTATATTTGTCTTCCTCCAATAACGGAATTCTTTTCAATAACACATTTTCAGGCAATGGATTGCCTTTGGTCGGCACAATTCAAACAATGGCGGCATATATTAGCTATTCTCCAAATGCTAATGTAAGCAATAATACTTTTATTAACAATGCGGGTGGATTGCAGATTTCGTCCGGTTCATCGGGGGGGGGGGCGCTATTAAAATATAACAATTTTTCAAATAATACTTATAATTTTGAATTTGATCCATCTTCTGTTAGCGATGCAGTCCAAACAATTGATACTACAAATTTGATTAATGGAAAACCAATTCTTTATCTTTTGAATAAATCAAATTTAATAATTAACAGTTCAAACAGCACTAATTTTATAGCAGTTGTTAATTCAACAAATATCACTATCAGAGATTTGAATCTTACTAATGAAGGACAGGGGATCTTGTTTATACAAGTCAATAATTCTAAAATAACAAATGTCAGCATTTCAAATATTCTTTATGCAGGAATCGAAATTGATGAGCAAGCTGGTAATACTAATCATACAACCGGGAATAATATATCTTATGTTAACATAAGTAATTTTAATAGATATGGCATGGATATTGGTGGTTCTGATAATTTAATCCTTACCGGAAACAATATTTCTAATGGCACGAGCACTAACTCTGTTGCATTAAGGTTATGGAATCTGAACAATGCAACCTTGAGAAATAATACCCTTATTAACAATACTTATAATCTCTTTATATGGAGCCCAACATATGGTTATTTATTTGAAGATATAGACACATCCAACACAATTAATGGAAAACCAATCTATTATCTTATAAACAAATCCAATATGATTATTAATAGTTCTTATAATGCAGGCTATTTAGCAGTTATAAATTCTACGAACATGACTATAAAAGATTTGAATATTTCCGGAGATGTAACTAATTATCTCTTCTTTTTATTGACAAATTCAACTATTTCAAATTTGACTTCTCAAAAATCTTATTATGATGCAATATATATTCAGAATTCTTCAAATAATGTTTTTAGCAATCTTTTTTGCACCAATATAGCCGGTGGTTATTGTTTTGATTCATATTATTCTTATAATAATAGTTATTCAAATATAACTGCATATTACGTCCAAGGCGGAACAACATTTTGGATGTCTTATAATAGCAGTATATACAATTTGACCGCTATAAATTATACTCTCGGTGGGAATGCAATTTCCCTTTCTAATAGCAATACTACCAAAATTGATACCGTATATATTAATAACATGGGTTCAGGAAGCGTTTCCATTTACAATGGTTACAATAATTCTATTAATAATGCAACACTTATTGGAAGCAGGAGTGGAATTAGTTTGGGCCAAAACTTTAATACAACTGTTTCCAATATTTTCATTGCTAATATAAGTCAATATGGCACAAATCCTCCAAATTTTGGTATAAGCATTAGTGATAATAATGATACTTTGTCAAATATTATTGTTATGAATATTTATAATCCAACTTATGGCGGAGCTACATTTTTTGGTGGGGGCAATAATACCCTAAAAAATTCTTATTTTATTAATACGACCACTGGTTTATATTTCTTCGTCCCTAATAATACTCTTTATAATAATTATTTTAATAATATAGTAAATTATTATAATTATACTCCTGGATATTTGAATAATTTCAACACAACTCTAACAGCAGGGACAAATATAGCTGGAGGCTCAAATACAGGGGGGAATTATTGGGCTTATCCGAATGGAACTGGCTTCTCGCAGACATGCACTAGTTCTGGCGGGATTTGCACAACTTCTTACAATCTTGATGGATTAAATTATGATTATTTGCCTTTGTCCGGTTCTGAATCTACAATTTTGACTAATATGCTAACTCTTTGTTCAACAATTTATCAGTGTTCTTTAACTGCCCCATCACAAAATCCTCCTCCGGGGCCAGGAGGAAGTGCTCCTTCAGGAACGCCGCCCGGCTCTTCCGGAGGCAGCACAACAGTCGCATCTAA
>CAYXOE010000028.1:0-6042 GCA_964466855.1 Candidatus Woesearchaeota archaeon | reverse complement strand
ATTATGCTCGCAAGAGTCTTTCGCATAGCGAAAGTTTTATAGAGTTGAAAGGAGGAAAGAATAGAATGGAACTTGAAAGAATAAATCAAGGTGAAAATGATATACCTGTGATTAGCCTTGAAGGAGAGGGATTAATCCGAAGTTATTCCAGATTAGAACTTTCTCCGACCTCCGATTGCGAATTCTATAAAAAGAAAAAGAAGAAATTAGGATATGAATTTTCTTGCGGAAATCCGTGGGAATTAGTCGGATGGGGCCGGGGCCCTAAACCTAATGCAGAATTAGAATATGGGAACAAGATTAGATATATCTGAGCTAAGGGAATATCTCATTGAACTGTATGAGAGATTTCTTAGTGGGGAAGATATTTGAGGGGAAGCTAGAAAAGCTTTTGGAGATTATATTAGCTCGGATAGATTTATCTCAGAGAATATGCAGAGGGCTATAGGCTATTTAGAAGATATTGGATGGGAAATTCCGTCGGAAATAAGCCATATAGAAAAACCCATTAAAGAGATTGCTTTGGATATATTGAAATCTTTGAAAAAAGAACAAAAAAATCCTCCTAAAGAATGGTTCAGAAAAGTCTATCAAAAGGAAGACAAAATTTAATTTTTTTATTTTTTAATTATCTTCTTCTATGACGAATCGTGTGCTTCTTTGATTTCCTGACAAGAATAATAATCACGTATATTCCGGCCACGACAATGATTGTTATTACAAAGTTTGTTGTTGTGAAAAAAGGCAGAAGAATTTGTGCAGGGCATTCAATTACGCTTTGCCCATCGATGCAGGTTGAAGGCTTGTTGGTATTTCCTGTCCACGTCGCTGTCCATGAATAGTTGATAAATCCGTTGGTGCAAATGTTTCCTGATGTTCCCGTGAATGTATAAACGCACTTTCCGACTGACACTGATTGCGATGAGCAATATCCGCCGCCTCCAATTTTATGGCAGCTGGCGTCGCTGTTGATGCAGCTGCTTGGAATTCCATTTTGCCCTTCCAAAATTGTTGAATTTGCACAGCTGTTGTTTGTGACACGGTCTCCTGCCGGACAGAATGCACTTGGATTGCAATAAGTTAATCCTTTTGCAGGATTGAGGCACAAAGTGTAGCCGTTTGCACATTGCGTGATGTTTGTTGGGGTGACGCCCGCTGTATAACACGCTCCTGCCTGGCATTTTGCACCAGTCACGCAATTGCCCTGATTTCCATTACTACAGTCAATTGAACTGCATCCCTCGCTTGCTTCGCAAACACCATTTCCATTAGAAGGAGCATAATCTGCTCCGGGGCATGTGTTTCCAGGATAACTATAACTCAAACCAGAAGTTTGATTTGTGCAGAGCGTGTATCCGTTTGGGCTGCTTATTGCCCCATTTGCCTGAAAAATATTTACGAAGTTGCATTTGCTTGATGTTGTGTTCCATGCGCATCCATATGAATATGCTTTTGGATCCTTATTGGGGTCATTCTTTGCGACGTTGCAAAGGCTTGTGTCTGATGTGCAGTTTGCAGAGCCATAAGGTGTGTAATCACTGCATGTATTTATTGAAGTGCAGAAACTTGGAGGCTGCTGTGTTGTGATTAATGTTGCATTTGGCGGACCACTTGATATTTTATTGCCGTTGAAGATTGCTAAGGCTGTAAATTTGTAATTGTTTGGTTGTCCGACACGATATTCAGCTGTCCATGTACTTGTTACACTGCTTGTTGCAGGGGCGTTCAAAGGGAAGATAACATCTCCGGGATTATTGCTGACTTTGTTTCCATTGCTGTCTGTTACATTGAATGTAATTTCTGCACCAGCGCAATTTGTTCCTGTCACATTCAATCCAGCCTGAACGCCTTGCATTGCAGAATTATATGTCCATGTTGCTGAATTTAATTTGCAAGCTGTATTCAACCCAACTATTCTGCAGCAAATTGCAGTGTTATCAACGCCAATGTGAGCATTGGTATAATTTGAAATATTGAATGGATTGATATTATAGTAGTAAACATTATCCTGATATATCCATTTAAGATTAGAGCATCCGGAAGGATTTGAAGCTAAATTTGTAGAAATACATTCTAAGCCTCCCTGTCCTCCTCCCGCTTGATAACAAACATTTGTATTATAATTTGTTTGCCCCGGCGCTTCTGCATGAGCATTTGTTGGAGAAGTTAATCCAATTATTTTATTTTGAGGAATATTGACTCCTACTGACGAATAATAGAGATTATTAGCTGAAGGAGAACAAGTAGTATATCCTTGTCCAAAATAACAACATAAAACATTTGGATAATTGTCAGATGCATTATATGGAAAATCACCATGTGCATTTGTTGGTGCTGAAACACCCATTACTATATTTCCTCCAACAGCTGCATTGCAATTAGCAACAGTAGTTATATTGCAAGAATAATTTGGTGTATATTCCGCTGAAATTAAATTTGCAGAAATAATAAAACTTAAAATTAATAATCCGAATAATGAAATAATCTTCACACCCTTTTGCATTCAATAATTAATCAATTCTATTTTATAAATATTTCTTATCAGAAAGTTTCACCAAGAACCTTGCTTATTAAAGTATAAGCAGGAACTGTTTCTTCGCGGGAAATCACAATTATTCCTTGATCTCCTTTTGATAAATATGAAGGTCCCGGTGTAGTTGCAGAAGGACGCATGACAGAATATTGCTGTAATGTTATTGTTGATGGAAACTGTGTTGATGTTCCCATAAGCCCACGGAATGCTTCGTGGGAAATATTTTCTTCAATAACCCAATTTGTATCTATTTCACTTAGCCTATTATCAATAATTCCCTGTTGTAAAGAATTTTGCGTGTCTATTGTATCTCCTATACTACTACCTGAAAAGTGATTAAATGGCATTATAATATACCAATAATGATTTATAATGGGATAGTTTTTACTATTTAATATATAAGGAGCAGGATTGTAATCAACCTTGATGCTTAATCCACTTCTTATAGGAATATTATTTGGGGGGGGATTTGAAGTTCCATCAGGATTAAGGGTTCCGCCAGAGATAACATTGCTGATTCCCTGAAGAACAGAGGATATTAAACTTGTTTGTTCTGGAGTAAAAGAACCATAGTCAGCAACTGTATTATTGCTTAATATATCTACATTTTGAATATTATCTTTGAATATTTGCCCATCTATATCTGCGCCAATCCACATTTCCTGAGCATGTTTCAGAAAGCCATCAATTTCACTCATTGTTCCAACATTAGAGTTGAATGTTCCGATAATATTATCATTATTTACATCAACATAATCCTTTGCTCTCATTGCAGGATTTGTTCTTGTGTCTGAAGAAGGCGTTAAATCAGATGTTAAATTTGAGAAATCAATTGTTCTTACATAACTTTTATCACTGCCATTTGCATAAAATATTCCATTACTTGAAGTTACATAATCTCCATTACTATAATTTCCATTTGCGGCTTTTATTGTGAATGCAGATAAAGGAGATTTTGAATCAGCTCTTGCATCAACCATAAAGCTTGTGGTTCCATTTGAATCCGTGCTTATTATTGTTTTTCCAGTTGTTGAATTGGTTGTCATACTTCCAATTTTCATTGAAATCTTGCTTTGTGGAATATTACCACTTGCATCAAATATTTGAAGCATGCCTTGTTCTGGTTGATGAAAATCCATATTCTGTATATTTTCTGTCACATCCAGCAAATTATACAAATATCCGTCAAGAGTGGCTATTCCTGATTTTCCATTATCATTATATTCCAGGTTAAGTTTGAAATCTCCCGGCTGGCTTCCCGGATTTACAGCAACTGCCAGCTTGTAATTTGTTGCATCAAGAGTAGGAGTTGTTTTTCCATCTGGCGAAGCAACACTTGTGTAAACGATAGGGTTTCCAAGATTGTCTTTTGTTGGTAGGTTTTCTATGGTTGAATTTCCATCATTAAAAGAGTTATATTCGTTTAATTTGCTTCCCAAGTCATTATTTACTTGCGTAAAATCAATTGAACTTGGTATCGGATTCGGCGGTATAATATCGGGCCCGGGAAACTTGCAGCTGGCAAGCCCTATGCCTGCCAAGGCAGTTCCTACGAGAGCGAGATTTCTTGCACCCTTTCTTAATTTGTCTATTAGGCTTTTTCCCATATATTATTGGGATTTCCAGAATTTATAAATCTTATGAATTAGATATTACTATACAGGGGTGACGAAAGAAGGATTTAAATAGGGGCTGTTTCTCTGATTTATATGGAAAATGATATAGAAGATTTGGGTGCAGGCGGTATGCTTATAGGCTTGATTATTTTACTCCCAGTTTTTCTTACAATAAGAGCTATTAAGTTCTTGGTGGAACCTATTCCTTATATAAATCGGATAAGAAATAAACAAGAGAAATTATGACAGACGAAACTAATAAAGAATTAGAAAAACGAGTTAATGTTATTTCTCATATAATAGAAGCTTTGCCTCCAAAAATAACTATAGGCATGACTGGATCTACTGCAAATGGAGATATTCATAATAGCTCAGACTTAGATTTATTTTTGATAATAAGTCCAGAAAATCTTGAAAAAAACATAGATTGTATATATAAGTTAAAGACTTTTCAAATCCCTTCTGTCAAAGTTATTTCTGGATTTAAGGATGGACAAATAGATGTAATCTTTTTATATGGGGAAATAGAAGAAATTCCAATAAATATTGAAATCTATTCTTTGAATTTTGTTAAGAAATTATTAAATTTAGAAAATTTAGAAATAACTAGATTTAGAACAAGGCCAACTGCTCAATCTTTGACGTTCAGTAATGCTTATGGGGAATCTATTAGAGTAGAAATGAAAATTAAACGTTTTGCAGAAGGAAATTTATCTTTACTTCCAGGCAGTATTAAAAAAGATAATATAATATATATTGGAAATCATTTAAGAAAACTTTTATTTGGAAAAATATACAAAGATGAAAATGAGATAAAAAATTTAATATATAATTGTTTTTCCTATTTTGTTGAGGAATCAATTAAAAATAATAATTTTTCAGATAAATGTCTTATTAATTTGTCTATTTTTGATTTAACTAAAAAACTTAATAAAGATGCCCAGAATTTTTATCAAAAACTTTGTATGGACATATTATCTTCTAAACTAAAAGAAAAATGATAATAACTTTAGATGGAGCAGATTTCGTTGGCAAGACAACTTTAACAAAGGAAATAGCTCAAATATATGGGGGAGCTATCGCACCAAAAGCAACAAATTTAGGTAAAATTCCTTCAAACCTAGAAGAAAGATTGAGATGGTATAAAGATTCTACTTCTCAAACTATTATAAGAGCCGTTTTAGAATCAGATATTTTAAGACGAAATAATTATTCAAAGAACATGATCATTGATCGTGGGAGAATAACTGTAATTGGGGATTGCATCGCAAAAACAATGTTAAAAGAAAAATGTTCTTATAAGAAAGCACGAAGTTTAGCTAGAAAAATTGAATATGAATTAGACTATCATCCTTATGAAGATGTTAGGATATATCTTGAAGTATCAGAAAAGGATTTGCCTGCATTAGAAAAAAGAAAGTTTTGTCGGGAAGATAAACTTTTTAGTGATTTTGAACGAAAATATTATCCTCTATTGATAAGAGCTCTCAATGAAGAAGCACAGAGGTTATCTAATTTAAAAATTTATGCCATTCAGCCAATAGAATCAATAATGAGAAAAATAGAGAATTTAATATGGAAAATGTAATAATTTTTGGGGCAGGCAATGTTGGAAGAAAAGCTTTAGAAGTTATGAAAAGACAGGGGTTATATATTTGTAGGGGGTTTTTAGACGACAAGATTAAAAAAGGAGCCCTAATTCGAGGAGTATCTGTTATTGGGAATATTAATGATTTAGATATTCTTCATAAAGAAGGAATAAGAAAGGCCTTTGTTGCTATCGGAAATAATTGTATAAGAGAAAAAATAAGCAAAGTGGTTGAAGAAAAGGGATTTGAAATAGTATCTCTTATTGACCCTTCTTCATCTATAAGTTGTGAAGCTATTATAGGT
>CAYXOE010000027.1:0-6197 GCA_964466855.1 Candidatus Woesearchaeota archaeon | reverse complement strand
TTATACTTCTTCTCAACAGCATGCTTCAAGTCTTTTTGGCTAACTGGAAAATATTCCTCAGCTGTTCTTTGCTCACGGCTTTTCAGTTTTCTTTTTCTTGGCATTAATCATATACCGAAATATGTTTTTTTAATGTTGCTATATATTTTTTAACTCTATTAAAATGAGAATTTATGAACAAACTGGAAAAAACCAAAATTTTAACATCGAAGCTTCCGCCAAGATGGGCTATCGGCGTTTATTCGCTGGGAAGGCAGATTTTCATGCATTCAATGAAAGCTGAAATTGCAAAACAATATGTGCCTTCACCAGAACATTCACTAAATTTATGGGACATAGATTTCAGGGCGCCTCTTTTTAATGCGGCAGGAATGTTCAAAGACTTCAGTTGTTATGAACTTGCATTTAATCAAGGTGCAGGGGCTTATCTCGTGGGAACATTAACAGCAGCTCCCCGTGAAGGGAATATTATAGACGGAATTTATCTTCCATTCACAATTTATCCAAAGTCGCATACAGCATCTAATTCTTTAGGCTTGCCAAACAACGGAGCAAAAGAAATTTTGAATAATATTCCTGAAAAAAGAAATGGATTTCCAATCGGCGTAAGCTTGGCCTCTGATTCGCTTGAAGACTTAATTGGATATCTCAAATTATACGAACAAAAGGGGATTGATTTTGTTGAGATAAATGAGAGCTGCCCGAATGTCGATTATTCAAGCATGTCGACAAAAAGGCTGGAAACAATCAGCGGAAAATTCCTAAGAAAGAGAAAAAGAAATATGCCTGTAATTGTAAAATTATCAAATGATTTTTCGCAGGAGAGCATACAGGAGATTATAGACATGTTCATCGTGTTAGGATATGATGGGGTCAATTTTGGAAATACTTCAACAGATTATGCAAGATTAAGAAATATGATGCATCCTTCTGAACTAAAACTCTTCGACTATTACGTGAAAAACTTTGCGGGAGGAGTTAGTGGCAGAGTATTAAAAGAGTCATCTCTCAAATTAGCAGCACTTGCCGCGGAATATGTCAATTCTCTTCCTCTTGAAAGAGAGTTCCACGTCATAAGGACAGGAGGAATTGAAACGCAGGCAGATGTTGAAGAATCTAAAAAAGAAGGAATTCTCTTGAATGAATGGTATACCGGTTATTTTGAAAAGTTTGTCAAGGATAAAAATTCAGTCTATAAGAACATTTTTGAATAATTATGAATTATAAAATAAATGATAGATGTTTTTCTTGTCAGTGTAATTATCTTGCTTATTATTTTCGCAGTCTGGATTTCATCTGCATTTTTTGGCGCCCCTTTCCAGCCAAGTTCAAACAAAGCGACAAATGAAATTCTTGAATTAGCAAAAGTAAAGAAAGGGCAAAAAACAGCAGACCTCGGTTCTGGGAACGGAAAAATAGTAATTGAATTTGCAAAAAGAGGTGCGGAAGCTCACGGCTTTGAAATAAATCCGTTGCTTGTCCTATGGTCGCGGCATAAAATAAAAAATCTTGGATTAAAAAATGCATTTATTCACTGGAAAAATTTCATGAAACAAGATTTCTCTGATTTTGATATTGTGACTTCATTTCAAATAAGTTATGTAATGCCTGAGCTTGAGAAAAAACTTCAAAGAGAATTAAAGCCAAAATCCAAAGTTATTTCAAACACTTGGAAATTTCCAACTTGGAAACCGAAACGAAAATTAGGGATTGTTTATTTGTATGAAAAGAGATAATTACTTAGCCAGATTTTTATTCTTATATCTTGAATCTTCAGATACATCCTTCCCAAGAAGAGGAAAAGCCCCCGCATCTGATAAAGAAGGAAATTCAACTTCGGCAATTACTAAATCTCGATTATCGACATAAACATCTAATTCTAAAGTATGTTTCTGATAAGGTTTTTCGAATCTTACTTTAACGACGCGTTTGCCATTAGTTAAATTCCAATATCTGGAAAAGATATCTGCTGTTATTTCCTGCTCCACTTCGCATCTGGACAAACCGCCATCGCCTTTTAGAGTAAAGAAAAATTGTAAAGCCTTACTTCTTAATCTTGCTTCAGTTGGATTAAAATCCAAAGTTGCACCCAAATCTCTTGCTAATAAAATTCCAGAATCTAGGGGTAAATAGCCTTGCATAATTTTATATCCTCTATTCAATACGTCCCGCTTAAGCTCTTTGGAATTAGGATAAATTGCTCTCATAGCATCACTAAAATAATCCTGCTGATTTTCTCTTAATAAGAATTTTCTTTCTATCTCCATTAAATATCCAGAAAATATTTATTTATATTGATTAATGTAATTCAATACAATAATTAAATCTCAAAAATTTTTTCTTTTCCGGAGACATTTATTACTCTTGTTTTTCCAATTTGCTCTTCAATGCCGCCCGCCTCATGAATATGCGAACTGATTAAAATATCTGGCTGAAAATATTTTATAGCTTTCCTTATTGCCCGGCTTCCGGGAAAACCTGAAAATTCAGCCTTGCTTCCTTCCGGATGCATGTGTGTCACCATTATCTTTTTCTTTAATCCTTTCACCCTTTCATAGCCTTTCTTCAATAAATAAAAAAGTTCAGAATCAGAAATAACATTTTCACCAATGTCTGCACCGCCGGCTCCAAAAATCCCCAAATTATTTTTTACAAAAGAATATCCGTGAATGTTTGTAGCATTGTCATACATCTCGGCAAGAAAATCAATTGTTGCAAGTGTTTCGTGATTGCCGGGAATCAAAAGAACTTGCCTGTTCACTTTTGCAAATGGACTTATAATATTTTTTATATGGGCTTCTGAAAGAAGCAAATCGCCCGCTAAAATAACCAAATCAACATTTTCTTTTTTTGCTTTTTCAGCAAGCTTTTCTATGAAACTCGTATTCCCGTGAATGTCGCCGACAGCTAGGATTTTTGATTTTTTTTCTTCCATATTTTGTAGTTTCTTTGAGCGCCGGACTTTATTTTCTAAAGAAAGTTGGGCAGTTTAATAAGGTTATGAAATCTCTTTAGAAACATTTAAAAGTAGGTTACTTTAGGATATATACATTAAAAAATATATCTCAAAATGAAAACGAAGCTAAAGCTTCTCATTCATTCGTTTGAAGATAGAACAAACAAATGAAAGACAATTTTGACATCTTTTTCAGGAGAAAGCCTGCATTAATGCTGGTTTTTTTGAAGAAGAACACAAGAATGAGATACGGCAGTATTCTTGCAAAAGAAGTTGACTGCACTTACAGCCATGCTGTAAAGATTTTGCAAACCCTTGAAAAATTAGGGCTTGTTCTGTTTGAGAAAAAGGGGCGAGTTAAGCTGATAAAGCTTACAAAAAAAGGAAAAGAAGTAGCTGATTACATAGAAGCTATCCAAAATCTTGTGAAGTAAATGTATCTCGCCCTAAAAAATTGAAAGAGAAATGAGCTAATTGAAACGCTCGCCTCTCAGAGGCTCGCTAAAAAACTGCTCGTAAACTCGCCTATTTATCTTATTATTAATACAAGAAAATCGTGAGCGAGCAACTTCGCGATAGTGAGTTCAAGACAAGAGCGAGGTTGCGAGTAGAAGCGAACAATCTTTATAATAAAATAAATTTAAAATCCAGTTCAAATTTATCAAAACATGACAACCGTTTCCGAAGCCAAAAACTCAACAGGAAAAGAAATCAAAGAAATTCTGCATCCTCTTGTAAGAGATTGGTTTTTCTCAAAGTTTTCTGAATTTTCGCCCACTCAGGAGTATGGAGTTTTGAATATTTGGAACAGGAAAGACATCCTTATTTCAGCACCAACAGGCGGAACAAAAACCCTCACTGCTTTTTTATCAATTTTGAATTATTTAGTCATGCAGGCAGAAAGAGGCGAATTAGAAGACAGAATTTACGCGGTTTATACTTCTCCATTGAAAGCATTAAGCAACGATATCCACAAAAATTTAATTGAACCTTTAGAAGAAATAAATAAGCTGGCAGAGGGAAGGGGGATAAAATTGCAGCAAATTAGAGTTGGTTTGCGAACAGGCGACACAACAACTTCTGAAAGGCAAAAGATGGCACGAAAGTCGCCGCATATTTTAGTTACAACTCCTGAATCGCTGGCAATTGTTTTGACAAGCATAAAATTTGTTGAATACTTGAAAGCTGTTGAATTCTGCATTGTAGATGAAATCCACGCATTCGATAACAAAAGAGGAACCTATCTGAGCCTGACACTTGAACGATTGAATGAAATCAGCAATATTTGGCCTGTAAAAATTGGTTTGAGCGCGACAATAGAGCCAATGGAAGATGTCGGGCGATTTCTTGTCGGCGAAGACAAAGAAAGAAACGTCTTGATAGCACGAGTTCCAATGGCTAAAAAATTAGATGTTGCTGTCCTAACTCCTGCAAACGATTTGATAGAAGATGAAAATATTTTCCACAGCATGTATGATTTGCTTGGAAATTTGATAAGAGAGCACAAGACAACTCTGATTTTCACAAACACGCGTTCTGCAACAGAGAGGATAGTCAATAATTTGAAAGAAAAATTTCCGACAGAATATGGAGACAGCAATATAGCAGCCCATCATTCTTCATTGTCAAAAAGCCACAGATTCGATGTCGAAGAAAGATTGAGAAACGGGGAACTGAAAGTAGTTGTATGCTCTACAAGCTTGGAATTGGGAATTGATATAGGCTATATTGATTTGGTTGTAATGATTGGTTCGCCAAAATCGTCGGCAAGAGCATTGCAAAGGCTGGGGCGTGCGGGGCACAAATTTCACGAAACAGCAAAAGGCAGGTTCATAGTAACAGACAGAGACGACTTGGTTGAATGCTCTGTAATCCAGAAAGAGATGATTGAAAGAAAAATCAACAAAATTGTTTTCCCAAAAAATTGCCTGGATGTTTTAAGCCAGCAAATTTATGGCATGGCAATTTACAAAATCTGGGATATTGAAACCTTGTTCTCAACAATAAAGAAAAGTTATTGCTACGCAAATCTTCCCCGAAAAGATTTCTTTGACATAATAAGTTATTTGGCAGGAGAATATGATTTGGAAAAAAACCACGTTTATGGAAAAATCTGGTATGATGAAGTAACAAAACAGATCGGTAAGAAAGGAAAACTAGCCCGTGTTCTTTATCTGACAAATATCGGGACAATTCCAGAGGAATCTTTTGTAACAGTTAAGCTTGCAAAATCGCAGGAGCAATTGGGCTTCATTGACGAGGGCTTCATGGAAAGAATGAAGAAAGGCGATGTCTTTGTTTTAGGAGGAAGAAAATATCAATATTCTTATTCAAAGGGAATGAACCTTTACGTGAATTCAGCTGACAAGCTTTCGCCGACAATTCCCTCGTGGTTTTCAGAAATGCTTCCATTGAGTTTTGATTCTGGCCTGGAAATTAACAAATTCAGGCACTTGATGAATGAAAAATTAATGGCAAATAAAGACAGGAAAGAAATTGAAGAGTTCATTTGTGAATACCTTTATGTTCCCAAAGAAACAGCCAAGAAAATTTACAATTATTTTTATGAGCAGTTCAAATATTTCGGAATTCCTGATGAAAAAACCATGTGGGTTGAAAGATACAAAGGGGAAAAAAGTTATTTGATTTTCCATTCAATGTATGGCAGAAGAGTCAATGATGCATTGTCAAGGGCTTTTGCATTCCTAGTAGGAAAAGCTGGAAATCGTGATGTTGAAGTCGGGATTAATGACAATGGATTTTATCTTGCAGGCGAGAAATTGAATGTTGAGAAAGCGCTTAATTTCCTCAAGCCAGAGAATCTTGAAGAGGTTCTGAAAGAAGCAATTGAAAAGACAGATGTTCTTGCTAGAAGATTCAGGCATTGTGCAACCCGTTCATTGATGATTCTTAGAAATTATAAGGGATTCAACAAGTCGGTCGGAAAACAGCAGATGAAAAGCCATTTTCTTCTCCATGCAGTCAAGAAAATAACAAATGAATTTCCGATTTTGAGAGAAGCACGAAGAGAAGTTCTTGAAGATTTGATGGACATGGAAAATGCAAAACTTGTTCTTCAATGGATTAAAGACGGAAAAGTCAAAGTGAAATTCAAAGACACTCCTCTTCCCTCGCCGTTCGCAGGAAATTTAATCATCCAGGGCTACAGCGATTTAATCAGGATAGAAGACAAGCAAGCCTTTTTGAGAAGAATGCATGAGCTTCATATGAAAGAAATCGG
>CAYXOE010000026.1:0-6249 GCA_964466855.1 Candidatus Woesearchaeota archaeon | reverse complement strand
TCTCCTACAATAAATTCTCCAATTAATTCACTATCTGGAGCAATAGCATATAATATTATTCTATCGCCAATACGAATTTTGCTTTTCCTTCTTCTATATTCCCAAAGAGCTTTACCCTCTAAAAGATTCATTCCATACCCTTTTTTTATGCTCATTACATATGTCGCCATGAATATGTAGATTTTTACTTCTTAAAAAATTTATTCTTAATATATTCTTTCATTAATCTTTAAAAACTTGTATCTCTTTTTCTCGTTATGACCTACATTAAAAGTCTGGTGATGAAAGGCTTCAAAAGCTTCGCGAAAAAAACTGAGATTCCCTTTGTTCCGACAATTAATGTAATAATCGGGCCGAACGGAAGCGGCAAATCAAACATAACCGATGCATTATGTTTTGTCTTTGGAAGACTGAATGCAAAATCTCTCCGCGCATCAAAATCAAGCAATTTGATTTTTCAGGGAAATAAATTTGCCGCGGGTTCTGGGGAAGCATTAGTTGAAATAGTTTTTGACAACTCTGATAAAACTTTCAGCCTCGATTCTTCAGAAGTTTCAATCACAAGAATAATAAGAAAAAACGGGCAGGGAATTTACAAAATAAATAATGAGGCAAAAACAAGACAGGATGTTATCTCTTTGCTTGCACAAGGCGGGATTGATCCAAATGGTTTTAATATAATTCTTCAGGGCGAAATCCAGAACTTCGTCAGAATGCACAACGAGGAAAGAAGAAGAATAATTGAAGAGATTGCAGGCATTTCAATTTATGAAATAAGAAAGGAAAAATCACTCAGGGAATTGGAAAAAACAGAGGAGAAATTAAAGGAAATTTCAACTATTCTTCGAGAAAGAACAGCTTACATGAATAATCTTGAAAAAGAAAGACAGCAGGCATTGAAATTCAAAAAATTTGAAGAAGATGCAAAAAAGCTGAAAGCAAGCATAATTAATTTTGATTTGATGAAGAAGGAAAAAGAAGTCGGAGAAATAAAAAACAAAATTGATGGAAAAAATAAAGAAAAAAACAAAATAAAAAAAGAAATTCTTAACATGGAGAATTTAATCAGCAATTTCGAATCAAAAATAATTTCCCTCAACTCTAAAATTCAGACTTCAACGGGAATTGAGCAGGAAAAATTAAACCAGGAGATTACCGATTTGAGAGCAGAACTTGCGACTTTAACTGCGCGCCTCGACGGTTCTGAAAACAGACTAAAGGAAATTTTAAGGCAGAAAGAAACTCTTGATAGAAATTTATCGGAAATTAATTCTGATATTGAAAAATTGCGAAAAGAAAAGCCAAAGAGGGGCGTCAAGAGGCAGGATTTCGAGCTTAAAAATAAAGAGCTTGAAGTTCTGGAAATTCAGAGAAGAAAATATTATCAGATTAAGTCTGAATTTAAAACAATCCAGGAAAGGTTTGAAGACAAGAAATCAATCTTGCGCGGATATGAACAAGAATCAAATTTTCTGTTGGAGCAGATAAAATCTTTTGCAAAGGATTTGTTTGACAAGAACGTAAATCAATCCCGGCTGGATGAATTGAAGGTTTCACTTCTTGAAAAAAAAGAACTGCTTGAAAATCTTGAAAAAGAAGAATTGAATTTTGAGAAAATAACTTATGCAAATGAGCACGAAATTGAAAATCAAAATAATTTGATAATTAAAATTTCTAAAATGGATGTCTGTCCCGTCTGCAAAAATAAAATCACAAAAGAGCACATTCATATTATTAGCAAGGAAACCTCTGAAAAAATTGAGTCATTGCAGAAAGAAATACAAAAGGCAGATGGGCATCTTGCGGAAACAACAAGAAAAAGAAAAACATTAAATCAGGAGATAGATGAAATAAATTCCGAAATCGCGAAAAGAGAATATGATTTGGTTATTGTATCAAAAATAGAGGATAAAAAAAACCAGATAAAAAATTTGCAGGAAAAAACAGAATTTCTAAAAAAAGAAATTTCAGAAACGGAAAAGAAAAAAGTTTCCCTTGAGAAACAAGTGGATGCCGATGCTGATATTGAAAAAAGATATGAAGAGTTGCGATTAAGGATTCAGGACATTCCTCTTATCGACGAGGAAGATTTAGGCTCCGAAGTTGCATTTAAGCAGCGTGAAGTTGAAAGGATAAAATCATCTTTGAGGCAATTGCTTGGAAGCGAAGAGGAATTGAAAGGAGAAATTTATGGCTTTAGAAGTTTAATAAATGAAAAGAATATTGTTCTTAATGCGAAAAGAAAAGAGGAAGAAGCTCTCACTGAAAAATTCAGAAAATTGATTGAAGAGCGCGATGAGTCGCAGAAAAGCATTCACAACAAACAGATTGAAGTCTCTCAATATCAAAATAAAGTTTATAATGTTGAACAGGAAATTAACAATCTTAGGATTGAGGAAGCAAAATTTCTTGCAGAATTTGAAAATTTGCAAATTGAACTTAATGAATTTGCAGGCATTGAAAAAATAAAAGCAGGCAGAGAAATTTTAATTGAGCGCCTGCTTAAAACGCAGGAAGCTCTGGGAAGCATTGGCTCTGTAAATCTCCGCTCCCTTGAAGTTTACGATTCTGTCAAGAAAGAATATGATTCAATAAAAGAAAAAATGGCGATAATTGAAGGCGAAAAGCAGGATATCCTGAATGTTGTAAAAGAGATTGATTTCAGAAAAAAGAAAATTTTTATTAAAACCTTTAATTCGCTGAATGAAATTTTTTCAAGAAATTTTGCAGATATGAATTCAAAGGGGCAGGTTTCTCTTGAAATTGAAAACAAGCAAGAGCCATTTGAAGGCGGCGTTGATGTTATTTTGAAAACAGGGCATGGAAAATATTTTGATGTTGCTTCCCTTTCAGGCGGTGAACAAACCCTCGTGGCCCTCTCGCTGATTTTTGCAATACAGGAATTGAAGCCGTATCCATTTTACCTTCTCGATGAAATTGATGCTGCATTAGATAAAAGAAATTCAGAGAAACTTGCAATGCTTTTGAAGAAATATATGGAAAAAGGGCAATATATTGTTACAACACACAATGATGATATCATCCTGAATGCGACGAATCTTTATGGAGTCAGCATCAATGAAGGCGTCAGCAAAGTTATTAGCTTGAAAAATTAAAAAAATAAAAAATAAAGAAAAAGTTTAGTAGTAGCTTTCGCTTAATCCTTCCTGTTTCTTGGGTTTCTTTGTGACCAATACAAGAAGAACCACCAAAAGAACTACGAAAATTATTGCCAGGACAATTGTCAAGATGACTATAGGATTTGAGCCGCTGCCTTGCGAAGTTAAAGAAAGGTTCACATTGCCTGTTATTTGTTGCCCTGAAAATACGTTAACTGTTAAGTTGTAATTTCCGGCAGAACTTGTTCTGACAGTCAATGGAACGGTTTTGCTTGAGCCTGCAGGAACAGTTGCAATCGTATCTATTGTCATTGTGACGCCAGGAATTGTTGTTGGAACAATCTGATAGACTTTGATGTTGTTTGTTGGATTTACAATTTCCAAGTTAAAAGTAACATCTTGTCCAACGCCTGATGTCTGTTGAAGATTGTCAGCAATAACATTGTTTTGGAAATCATTGTTAATGACAAAAGCGTCAGAAGATGTCAAGTCAATATAGCTGTTTCTGACTTCTGCCTGGACAGTGTATGTCCCCGGGCTTGCATTGTAAGGAAGCTGCAAGTAAATCGTTCCTGTTGCAGTATCATTATTGCTGTTTGTTGGATTTTGTATGTCGCCGAAATAAGCTGTTCTCTGCAAACCGAGTGCGGGAATGCTTACAGTTACATAGACATCGTTCAGTTTGTTGTAGCCAGTGTTCTTTAAAACAACATTTACAGGAAGCAAAGTTCCCGCATTTGCGCTGTCAACAGTGTTTAAAGACATTACTCCTACATTGTATGATTGTCTTTGTTCATACAGCAAAATTTGTACTGGCGTGACTAAGTTTCCATCACCGTTCCAAATAGTTATGACAAGAGGCAAATTATCATTTATACCATCAATGTTTGATGGAACAGTCAGAGATAATGACTGTATGTATGTTTTGTTTGCTTCAATGTCACCAACAAAAACTTCATTCCTTACATCTCCGTTTGCTCCCTGGAATTCAGCTCTCATTCTTACATTCTGCTCATTTGAGCTTGAGTTGAAAGTAACTGTTATTGGGACAGAACTTCCTGCAATAAGGGACAAATTGGAATAAGGATAAACGTCAAGCGAGTTGACTTTTATTGATATAACACTCACGCTTGCAGAAGCGAAAGCCATTACAGCCAAAACACTTGCAATCATTAAAAACGAAATCCAGAATGTTTTTTGCTTGTTCATTTTAATTGATTTTGAAACCTGAAATTTCTTTATAAACTTTGTTGTGATAACATATTATAGTAATTTTTCAGTACTAAATGATTCACTAATAGTATTAACAAATAGTGAATTCTTACTTATGTTACTATTATGAAGTTATAAAAGACAAGATTTATAAAATGAAGATTTTTTGATATTATATGAAAACAGTCCATAAGAGAAACGGTAAAAAAAGAAGAGAAATAACAGCTATAGCAAAGCGGGTCGCATCTTCTTACAGAGAGAGTGAAAGTGATAAAATACCAAAGGTTTCTGTTGATTGGGCCAGCTATAAGATGCCTGAAGAGATTTATATTGAAGAGATAGATGGAAAAAAAGTCGTGTCAAAAATCAAGCCGCATTATTACGATGTTTGTCATCTATTTTGGAATGGAAAACAAATGGTATTAAAGACACCAAATGACAAGAGAATATCTGACCTGGAGGGAATTGCTTATAACCTCGTTGAGATGGTTTTGTTTAGAACAACCCCCAACCAATTAGCATATAGATTGGGCATTGAATTAGAAAAAAGGGGATATTATACAACTCTTGATTATTCAGAAAGCAAGCCTTAGAAGCTCAATAATTTTATCTTCGTGTCAGTTGTCGTGAAGTTCTTTGCAACAATGACCTTGCATCCTTCTTCTTCAGCTGTTTTTATCAGGTTGTTTGTTGCGGTTCCGTCGACAACAATTACTTTCGCATCTTTTGACTTTTTCAGTGAAAGATTCAATCCTCTTGCAGACACTTCTTTCATTTCATTCAAGTCTTTGTCAAGCAACACTGCTTTTTCGCTTCCTTTTATTTTGTTGAATATATGTTCCAATTTGTTTTCATCAAATTCAAATTCCTTTTCATGCTCTTTTGGTTCTTCTTTGTGTGTTTCTCTATAAGAAGAATTGGAATAAGCCCTTTCAGGCTTATTCATAGATAAAAATTCTTTTGCAGGCATTTTTTTCCTCAATGCTTGCAGGATTTCTTTTCCGGTGAGTTCTTCAACTTCCTTTCCCGAAGGTGCAACTGCAATATCCTTGACTTTTGCATTGTCAATGACATTCTGAATTATCAGCTGTCCGCCTCTGTCGCCGTCAACAAAAAGAGTTATGTCTTTTTCCAGACTTAAATCGCTGATTGCTTTTGGAAGCTTCGTGCCGTTCATTGCAATAACGTTGGAGACGCCGTTTCTCATCAAGTTGACAACATCAGCTCTTCCTTCAACAACGATTATTTCTTCACCAGATAAATCGCCTGATGGAAGCTTCTCGTCGCTGTATTCGCTTATTTCTCCAGCTCTTGTTGCGCTTCTGATTTCAGTTGAAATTTCTCGTGAGCTTGTCTCTCCTTGCAATTCTTTCATAAATTTCTTAGCTCTGTCAATGATATATTCCCTTTTGCTTCCTCTTACATCTTCAATTTTTTCAACTTCAATCTGCGAGTCGCATGGGCCGATTCTCTCAATTGTTTCAATAGCAGCAGCTATCAAAGCTGTTTCAGACTGGTCAAGCGCTGTTGGAATTTTTATTTTTCCGACAGTTCTTTTTTCCTTTTTCTCCAAATCAACTTCAATTCTGCCAATCTTTCCTTCTTTCTGAAGTTCTCTCATTTCCAAGTCAGAGCCGAGCAGTCCTTCAGTCTGTCCGAAAAGCGCGCCTATAACGTCTGGTTTTTCCAGAAATCCCTCAGCTGCGAAATTCGCATGAATCATATATTTGATTGATACTGGACTTATTTTTGCCATTTTGTACTTATTTTATTTATTTAATTTAGAAATATCACAGATTTGAAAATCGCAATCTGTTCCTCAAAATGAATAGGAGTGAATGTGATAATGATAATCAATCTATTGATATTTCAACAATAAGAAATAGGAAAAGTGGTTTTTAAATCTTTGTCAATTTTA
>CAYXOE010000025.1:0-6316 GCA_964466855.1 Candidatus Woesearchaeota archaeon | reverse complement strand
CGCCCGAAACCAATTGAGCTGTAACTCCCGTGTTATCTGGGGTGGCGTAGACGCAATTTCCTCCAACATTTAGTGCTGATTGGAAGGTATCTGATCTATAGTTATTATTACCATAATAATAATTGGCTACCAAATAAAATTTATGTAAACCTAAATCTGTATTTATAGGAACATTAAAAGAAAAGGGAACTTGTTCTCCAAATCCCGCACTTAATCCGGGTACTGTTTGATTGATATTTATCCCTAAATCAGGAATGGTAAGAATTACATTCATTGGATTCTGTGAAATTGAATTTGGACTTGGACCAACGTTATAAAGACTAGGGCTAATCGTAACTGTTTGTCCACAAGAAGCAGATGTTGATAATGGTAAAGTAGTTGGATCAAATTGAACATATTTATTATAATTCTGCTGGGGTTGAATGGTTATCGTTGAAAAATAATTCTTTCCTCCAAGAGAACCGTCGGTAAGTCCTTGCGCATAGTCAACACAGAAATTATTTTGAGTAAATGCTTTTATCATTAAAAGATAGGTCCCACTATTTATTGTATTAAATATTTGGGGATTTATTTGGAATGTAAATGTATATGGTGATACACCTTGATTACTACTTAAAGGGCCAATTAGATATTGAGATGTCTGACCACTTGGCCAGATCATTCTTTGTATATCATCATTATTATTTGTATTAATCAAACCAATTTGAAGTTTTACATTATTAAGATTTGTATTTCCATTAGGAACAAGAATGACTTGTACTTGAATAGTATCTAAAGGGTTCCAGGTATTTTGTGAAGAAGTCCCACTTGGAATTATGTTAACATACATTGTTACATTAGTATCATTGACATCGCCATTAGAACAAAAAGATTTTATATAATTTATATTAATAGAAGTAGTTCCATTAATTGAATCAGATGCGTTAAATATATTAGTTGCATTAATTTGAAGTGTTGTACTATATGGCCCACCATAAGGGATGCTTCCCGTATCACTTAATGAAAAATTAAGGAGTGTGTAATTTAATTTTGATGGATCTCCAATCTGATTAATATTCACAAATGCCGAAGAAAGTGATAAAGGAGCTAAAGAAGAAGTTATTGTAAAATTTGCAGAACTCGAGATATTAACAACTTGAGAATCCCCAGCTCTAATAAATATTATGGGATTGGGAACAGGGTTACCATTCTGTAATGTTGGTTGATTCAAGGTCAACGCACTTACACTTGATACAAAAAATGCCAGAGCAAAAATTCCCAATGCAAACATCACAATTTTTGATTTCATTTGTAATTTTAAAGGAGTTGCGGCTTATTAAAAGGATTTCTGTGATTTAATATATCATAATAAAAAGATATTTTGAAAATAATAAACGGAACCGCTTGGCACTTCGTGCCTCACTAACAAATGTCTAACTAGCATCCGCAATTTGGGATTAATGAAAAAAATTTGTCAAATTGCAAATGCTCGGCTTCGCATAATTTTTAAAGTTAATGATACAGAATTCAAGATTTTTTCAATATATTTTTCAACTGATTAACACCGAACTCAACTTCAATTCTTATGATTATTAATAAATAATTTCGAGCAAAGCAGGCAAATAGCGAACGAGCATAGCGAGTATTTATCAAGAATTAATAAACTTCATCAAACTTATTTGCAGGTTTCTTGTCATCAACAACAACCTCTACTTCTCTGTCAACTTTTGCGAATGATGGTGTTGCAATTACAATGTTTTCCCTGAAGCCGACAATGCTTCCTTCAAGGGCATCGGTTGTTTTCTTGATTTTTGAGATTGCTCTTTTCAATTCAATAGGATCTTTTTGCCTCAAAATTTTTGTTTCAATAACTGCAATTGTATAACCTTGCCTCAATGAATCAAGAATTTTGTTGACATCCTCATAATGCTTCAAAACAAAAAGCTTAATCATGACTTTGTGCTCATCTTTTGCCTGATTCAAATCAATTTCAAGATAATCCTCATCAACTTTGTCTGATTTTCCGGCACCTTTTCTCAATCTGTCGAATATCGCCATGATAGTTTGAAAATGCTGATATTTATAAAGATTTCGCAACTATTTTGCATTATTTTGCAATTTTCTTCTCAGCTCATCCAGCCGTCTTGAAAAAACATCCTCCTGCTTTTCTATCGACTTAATTCGCATGCTGATAATTTTTTCCTTGTTCAAAAGTCCTTCTTTCACTTTTTCCCTGTCTGATTTTATCATCAGCTCTCCAATCATCCTGTAAATCTCGGGAGATTTCTCAATTTCCTGCAAAGCTGATTTTGTTTCCAACAATTCCATCTCAAAAGCCTGTTTTTGGAGAACAAGAGTATGAAGATTCTGGTCTAAAATTTGCATTTCCTGAATTTCTTCATTATTTTTTTCCGGCATTTTATTATATCAGAAATTAAATCGCTTTTATTTTTTTGATTTTTGTCCTCGGTTTGTAGAAGATTTTGCTGCCGCATTTTGGACAAACGAACCTTTTTTCCAAATCAGAATCCTTTATTGCCTTTCCGCATTTGAAACATTTGTAGGTTGACATTTCTATGGGATATATTCTTTATTTATTTGTTATCTATTTCTTTAATTTATAAGTTTATCTCGGCAAATAATAAACATCAGACGCGAATCTCTTGCCGCATTTATTGCACTGCCATATTCCTTTTGAAGTTCTTTTAACACCGGGTTTGCTGCAGTAGGGACATTTTTGTTTTAATCTTTGCTTTGTTTCAACTTCTGAAAGCAAGCTTCTGACTTTTTTTCCATACCTTGCTCCAAATCTTCCTGCTGCTTTTGCTTTTTTTGTTTTTGATGACATTTTATTATTTATTATAAATTAGAAAATTATTTTTAAATTATTCTATAATTCAAAGAATCCATGACATCGTCAATTGTTTGTTTAGGAATATTATTGGGGCTTGCTAAAATAGTCAAAATGAGTGTGCTTACTGGCCCACTTGCTTTTTCTGTAACTTCTGCATGTTGCGCATTTCTCATAATAAATTTTTCACTTGGAAATGCAAAAAAGTGTCCTGATTTAGGACAACTAGCAACAGCATATTTATTATCTCCTTTTTCAATTAAAAGAGAAAATTGCTCATATCCTGAATCTACTTCTTTAGTTCTATAATATACATGAGTATCTTGCATTTTAAAAATTGATAAATTCTTTTTTTAAATTTTTTGATTTTAAATATATGGGGCTGCCCGGATTTGAACCGGGGTCGCGAGGTGTTTCGGAAGACCTCTCGTGATTTCAAACCGAGTTTGTCTCGAGCTCTGTCCTCACCCAAACCTCGAAGGCTACCAGGCTACCCCACAGCCCCATCAAAAATTAAATCCAGGATGGTTTTTAATTCTTATTATAAGAAAAAAATTTATTTGGATTTTGCCGGCTTTGCTGCCGGCGTTGCCGGAGCTGTTGAGGGGGCTGCTGCGGTCGCTGCCGGCGTTGCTGTTGCTGCAGCTGCAGCTTCTGCTGCTGCCTTTGCTGCCTCTTCCTGCTTTCTCAATTTCTCCTGTGCCTCGCTCAATTCTGCAAAGAATTTTTCCAATTTCTTTTTCTTTGCTTCAGGAGTTTCGGTTTTTTCATGCAATATTTCATCATCGTATTTTCCGGCATCAATCTCTCTTTCAATTTCTATCGGTGATTTGCTCTCAATTAAGATTCCTAAAGTTACGCAAGTGCCGACAATTTCCTTGACAGCGGATTTGAAACTTCTGGAAAGCAAATTTGGATGCTTTGCTTTTGCAATTGCAATTATTTGCTCTATTGAAAGATTTCCAACTTTTGTTTTAGCAGGATTGCCAGAACCTTTTTCAATTTTCAACTCTTTTTTCAATAAACCCGATGTTGGAGGAGAAAAAACTTTGACCTCGATATTTTTTGTAGAAACATTCAAATCCAATTCAACAGGAACTTTCATGCCTTCAAAATGTTTTGTTGATTCGTTGACTTTTGTTATGACTTGATTCACATTTATTCCTGCGGGTCCAAGCTTCTGGCTAAGTGCAGGACCGGGCTTCATTGCTCCGCCATCAACCAATAATTTAATCAGCATTTTCTTCTCCTTCTTCACGCCTTACAGCGCGAACGTTGTCAATTTTAATTGTAACGGGGAGCTGGACAAGAGCTCCTAACAAACTCACAACAACATCCCCTTTTTGCTCATCCACTCTTAAAACTTTCGCTTTTTCTTTCTTGAACGGCTCTGAAATAATTTCAACAATGTCTCCCTCCTTTATTGAAACAGGAGCTGTTGATGTCTCAACCATGTTTTTAATTTCTTCATAAGTGAGGGTTTTTCCGATTATTCCTTTTACATAAGGCAGATTGAAAACAGCTTCCTCTGCGCTTTCCCTGTCTTCTGCTTCAAGAAGAATGTATCCCCGCAATCCGTGAGGGCGTATTATTGAATAAACATTCAGATTCTTTTTCTTGACTTTATCTTCGATTAAATCAACTGCGCTTTCTTCTTTGTTCGTCGTGACTTTTATTACGAATATCATTTCATTCCTTGTTCGCTCTAAGTGAAATAAACTTAGAAGATATATTTAAGTTAAAATAAGGGTTTATAAATCTTTATTGGACCGGTACTGGAGAATATCTTGGTGATTGATCCTGTGAAGAATCTAATGTAGCTATTCTTTGAACGCTTGAACCATCAGAATTCATAATGTGGATATTATTATAACTGTGATATCTGTTTGAGGTGAAGACAATTTTTGAACCGTCTGAAGACCAGCTTGGGAATGCATCAATTGCGGAATTGTTCGTTAAATTAACTTCTCCCGAACCATCTGAATTCATTATATAAATCTCCCAATTTTTTTCAAAGACTATCTTGTTCCCATTTTGGGAATATGATGGCCAGGATCCACTGCTTGTTATATTTTTTGAATTTGTCCCGTCTTTGTTTATAACATCTATTCCATTATATGAAGAATAAATTATTTTGTTTCCGTCGGGCGACCATCTTGGATCATCGCTTATGCTCCATGCATTCGGCACTACTTGTTGTCCTGTCCCGTCCGCGTTCATTGTCCAGATTTCATGATAATAATTTCTGCTTGTCACGAAAACTATCTTGGTCCCGTCTGGAGACCAATCAGGTTCAATATCATCTGCTGCATTATTTGTCAATCTTTTAAGATTTGTACCATCAATATTCATCGCATAAATCTCTTTATTCCCGTCTTGTTTTCCAACAAATGCGATTTTGGTTCCGTCAGGAGACCAGCAAGCACTGTAATCAGAAAAATTATAATAATTAAAATTCGTCAATTTCTTCAAATTAGCGCCGTCACTATCAATAGTGTAAATTTGGGGATAGTCTGCAGATGTAACAATGTTTGTTGGTCCTGAAGAAAATAAGATTTTATATTTGGGAACCGCTTTTTCCCAATAATATAATTGTTTATTATAATCCAAAACCTTTATTGAATAATTTAATAGATTTCTCCCAAGGATTTCTCCTCTGATTCCTAAATTTCCCTCCAAACCGCCATATAAACCTAAAGAATCCGGAGATGAATTTAATTTTAGATATGCATTTAAATTTCCATAAGGTCCTGCAACTCCATACAAGAAAAGATTCATATTTGCTCCAGCATAAACTTTCAGAGAATTTAATCCTGAAATTGTTGGAAGTTGATAATTAAATTGATTTGTAATATCAGCTATAGGGGCCCATGTTCCCCTATTATAATTTATGCCTAAAGTTAATGATGCATTCTGTGAAAGTCCCGCATCTGAAGTTACAGAAACATCTCCGACAGCTCCTGCAATAATTTCTAAGTTAGGCTTTATGATAATGGGGAGAGGCGGTGTCGTCGGCAAATATCCTAAAGTAAATGAAGGAAGAGGAATTTTTTTAACAGTATTCCAAACATTAATATTTGCCTGATCAAATGTAAAATTAACTTGAAAGCTGGCAGAGTCTGAAGTTATATTCTTTAGAGTAAATTCTTTTAGAATATGTTCCTCAATCTTCAATTCTAAATATACATCTGAACTTAAATGAATATTTCCGCTTTTTACAATGATTTGATCATTAGTTGTAGCAGGATTTCCATCGATATCATAGATTACAAAGTTATCTAAATTTACTATATCGGTATCAATTAAATTCAGAGAATTCGCAGCCCGAGAGTTAGAAAATAAAGATGTTGACTTAGGAAATAAAGATTTATTTGAAGCAAAGGATACATTTTTTACAGCATCTTCCAAAGTAGCTTGCTGAGTATTAATTATCATTCCATCTGGAGAAATAGACGAAACTTTTCTTAGCAATCCATCAAGAGTTTG
>CAYXOE010000024.1:0-6587 GCA_964466855.1 Candidatus Woesearchaeota archaeon | reverse complement strand
TCATGAACTTTCACCAAATCAGTAACAGAATCTCCTTCCTGCAATTTTACAATTCGCACGCCCTGCGCGGCCCTCCCCATTACTCGGATATTCTGCAAATTTGTCCGTATAACCATTCCTTTTGCCGTCGTGATAATTATGTTGTCATTCCCATTTATTGAAACCGTTGTGACAACATCTCCTGTTTTTTCAGATACTTTTAAATTGATAACACCTTTTCCACCACGGGCTGTTTTTCTGTAATCCTGCACAGCTGTTCTTTTTCCATAGCCATTATGTGTTATTGTCAGAACTTCGCCTGTTCTTAAAATTTCCAGACTGACTACTTCATCATCTTTTTCCATTCTTATTCCTGTAACACCATAGCTTGCCCTTCCCATTAAACGAACATCATCGCTGTTGAATCTTATCGCCTGTCCTTTTTTCGTCGCCAACAAAACTTCTTCCCCGTGTCTTATGATTTGTGCGTCAATCAAGGCATCTGAATTATCTTCCGGCAGATTAATTGCTCTTATTCCGGACGCTCTTGGCTTTGAAAAATATGAAAGTGAAATTTTTTTGACAAAACCTTTTCGCGTCGCCATAAACAATGAATCATTGAAATCGCTTACAGCAATAATATTCGTGATATTTTCTTCTCTCAGTCCGATCAGGTTAATCAATGCTTTTCCCTTGCCATATCTGTCAGCCTCGGGAATTTCATATGCTTTCAAAAATAAAACTCTTCCTTTCGACGTGAAGAACATCAAATAATCATGAGTTGAACAGCTGATAATCTGCTTTACAAAATCGCCTGTCGCAAGATTGCTGCCAATAACTCCTTTCCCTCCCCTCTTCTGTTCTCTGTAGGTATTGACATCCATTCTTTTGCAATATCCTTTTTCAGTGACTGTTATAATAATTTCTTTTTTCTGAACGATGTCTTTCTCGGAAATTTCTCCTATCCTCTTCACAATTTGCGTCTTTCTCTCGTCGCCATACTTTTCCTTCAATGACTTTACTTCCCTGGCAATTATTTTCAAAACTTCCTTGATGTCAGCCAAAATTTTTTCATATTCCTCAATGTTCTTTTTCAGCTTTTCATTCTCTTCTTTGAGTTTGTCTTGCTCCAGAGTCGTCAATTGCTGCAATCGTGTTTCCAAAACAGCCTGCCCCTGATTTCTTGTCAATGAAAATTTCTTCATCAAAGATTCAAGAGCTTCAATTGCATTCTTGGATTTCTTGATTGTGGAGATGACATCATCGATATGCTTCAAGGCGATCAACAAGCCAATGACAATTTCCAGTCGTTCTTTTGCTTTTTTCAAGTCATACTTCGTTCTTAATGTTATAATCTGTTTTCTGTATTTTACATATTCCTCAATGATATGTTTCATATTCAAAATCCTTGGCTGATTCCCGACGAGCGCGAGGAAATTCGCATTGAATGAATCCTGCAATCGCGTATATTTGTAAAGGGCATTGCTGACAAATTTTGCATTTGTTCCTTTCTTTAAATCCAGGACAATTCTTATTTTTCCTTTTGAGGATTCGTCCCGCAAATCAGAAACGCCTGTTAATTTTTTATTCTGTATCAAGGATGCAATCTGCTCGACGAGAAGAGACTTGTTCAGCATGTATGGGATTTCTGTTACAATGATTCTCTCTTTTCCCTTGGATTCTTCTGTTGTGACTTTTCCTCTCAAAATTAATCTTCCTTTTCCTGTCCTGTATAAATCAACAATGTCTCCTGAAACAATCCCGCCAGTCGGAAAATCAGGGCCTGTAACAATTTCTGATAATTGTTCGATTGTAATATTTTCATTCTTGATATATTCTGTAATTGCATCGCAAATTTCAGAAAGATTATGCGGCGGGATGTTTGTCGCCATGCCGACGGCAATTCCTGAGGCGCCGTTAATTATCAGATTAGGCAATTTCGACGGAAGCAATTCTGGCTCTTTTAAAGAATTGTCAAAATTTGGAATAAAATCAACAGTTTCCCTGTCAATGTCTTCAAGCATTTCATTTGATATTTGCGAAAGTCTTGCTTCTGTGTAACGCATTGCAGCAGGCGGGTCTCCGTCGATGCTCCCAAAATTCCCCTGCCCGAAAACAAGAGGGTATCTAAGAGAAAATTTCTGCGCCATCCTTACCAATGCATCATAAACAGCAACATCCCCGTGAGGATGGTATTTACCAAGAACGTCTCCGACAATTCTGGCTGATTTTTTCGTCTGCTTGTTTGACTGCAATCCAATTAAATTCATTGAATAAAGAATCCTCCTCTGAACCGGCTTCAATCCGTCCTCGACAGAAGGCAAAGCGCGGGCAACGATAACGGACATTGCGTAATCAAGATAAGCACGTTTGACTTCATTTGCAATCTCTGTGTTGATTATTCCTTTCTCGCCATTGCTGATTTGGATATCCCGAATAATTTCAGGGCCGCCATTACCGTTTTCAACAGGTTCCTCATCATCCAAGCTTTCTTCTATCTCTTCTTTTTCTTCTTCATTCTCATCTTCAAAATCTTCATCTGGCATCTTATCTAATCTCCTTTAATTTTTTCTTTAAATCATCAATATCTCTAAAAATTATAACTTTTTCAGCGATACTTGGGACATAAGTATCTTTAATGCCTTCTTTTATTGCAACAATTAATTTCTTCTTCTTAGCTATAACATATCCAATCTCCATCAAAAGTCCTTCACTTTTATTTTCGCTTCGAATTATTGCAAGAAAAATATCTGATTTATCAATAAATTTAAACGCATGCTCCAGCCAGTCTCGCGGGGTCATATCCAAAGATTCATCTTCACAAAGAGTGCAATAAGCTTCATGTCCTAATTTATTCAGGATATCAACTATCTCCCTGCTTTCTCTAATTAATTCTTTACCATACTCTTCAGCAACTCTTTGTCCGATAAATATTTTCGCCATTACATTACCTCCGCCCCATTTTCATCCAGATATTTCATGAACTCTTCCTCGTTTAATTCTTTCTCCTTAATGTCTCTCCCTTTCCAATGGCAATTTTTGCATTCCCACTCGCCGGTTGCTTGTCCTTCTTCTCCATTAAGCACAACAGAAACTTTGTCGCTTCCGCATTTCGGGCAAATCCTAATCTTGAAAGATTTTTCAGCTTTTTTCTTGCTCTTGATTCCTTTCTCTTTTTTATTATCTCCAGAGGTGCGGAACCTTTGGTTCTGCTTTTCATACTCTTCTTTGGAGTTAAATCCTTCTTTGATCCAGTCCGGCGTCGATAATTTTCCCATTTTATTTAAACCGCCTCTTTTTCCATAAATCTCTCGCGATTATTATGACGCGCAAATTGGCTCGGTTCTTTTTGATTATCAATCTTATTTTTTTCAATTTTCAAAAATTTATTTTTTATCATATGTCAAGCTGCGCCTCTTTCGCATTTCTTGAGATGAATTGTTTTCTTTCCTGGACATCGCTTCCCATCAACATAGTGAAAATATGGTCCGCTTCAACAGCATCTTCGATAAAAATTTTTTTCAGTCTCCTGTTTTTGGGGCTCATAGTTGTTTCCCACAACTGAATTGGATTCATTTCCCCGAGTCCCTTAAATCTTGTAACATGGCTTGTCCCAACTTCTTTTGATAATTTTTTCAATTCATCGTCTGTATAAACATAATAATCTTTTTTCTTCCTTATCCTGTAAAGAGGCGGAAGTGCGGCATAAATATTGCCGTTCTCAATTAATTGCGGCATGAACCGGAAAAAGAAAGTAAGCAGAAGAGTTTTGATATGCTCACCGTCAACATCTGCATCGCTCATAATTATTATTTTATTGTATCTCAAATCTTCTGCTTTGAATTGGTCGCCTGTGCCTGTCCCGATTGCGGTAATCAAATCCATAATTGCCTCGCTGGATAATGCCTTTGATGGATTTACTTTTTCAATGTTCAAAATTTTTCCCCTCAACGGAAGAATCGCCTGAAATTCTTTGTCCCTCGCCTGCTTCGCGCTGCCGCCTGCGCTTTCCCCCTCAACAATATAAAGCTCTGTATTTTCCGTTTTTTTTGATGAGCAATCGGCAAGTTTCCCAGGCAGTCCGCCGCCAAAAGACAATGCGTTTTTCCTTCGCACTAAATCTCTTGCTTTTCTTGCAGCAATTCTTGCGCGGGCAGCATCGACGGATTTTGAAATAATTTTTTTCGCAATTGCCGGGTTTTCTTCAAAAAATTCAGAAAGCGAAGCATTGACAATTGATTCAACAAGCCCCTTAACCTCTGAATTCCCTAACTTTGTTTTCGTCTGTCCCTCAAATTGCGGCTCTGGAATTTTAATGCTGATAATTGCAGTTAGCCCTTCTCTGACATCCTCGCCGGAAATGCTCTCTTCTTTTTCTTCCCTGACCATTTTATTTTTCTTTGCATAATCATTGATGACCTTTGTAAGGGCTGATTTGAATCCGGAAACATGCGTTCCTCCCTCGACAGTGTTTATTGTGTTTACAAAACCAAAAATATTTTCCTGATAACCTGTATTATATTGAATACATACTTCTGCAATTATCCCGTCAGATTCTCTCTTGAAGTAAATCGACTTGCTTATTGCTTCCTTTGACTTGTTAATCCATTTTATGAACTCTATCAACCCGCCTTCATAATAAAATTCTAATTTTTTGTCTGTTTTCTCATCTTTAAGGATTATTTTCAATCCGGGATTCAAAAATGCAATTTCTCTGAACCTCATTTCCAAAATTCTGTAATCAAACTCCGTCGTGGATGTGAAAATTTCATTGTCGGGCCAAAAAATAATTTTCGTCCCTGTTTTTTCAGGTTCTATTTTTCCAACAACTTCAAGTTTTGTTTTTGCATCCCCCCGCGAATATTCCTGCCTGTAAATTTTCCCGTCTCTTTTTACTTCAACTATTAATTTTTTTGAGAGCGCATTTACAACAGAAGAACCAACGCCATGCAAACCACCCGAAATCATATAAGACTTTTTGTCAAATTTTCCGCCGGCATGAAGCTTTGTAAGGGCAACTTGAACTGCAGGAACTTTGTAAGTTGGATGAATATCGACTGGAATTCCCCGCCCGTCATCATCAACAGTCACAGAACCGTCTTTATTTATGGAAACAAAAATCTCTTTGCAAAATCCGGCCAATGCCTCATCAACAGAATTATCAACTATTTCATAAACTAAATGGTGAAGCCCGTCTTTGCCGGTTCCGCCTATGTACATCGCAGGCCTTTTCCTCACGCCTTCCAAGCCTTCAAGAACTTTGATTTGCTCGCCGGTATATGCTGTTTTGTCCGTCATAATTTAAATAAAAATGAACAGAATTTCTGTCCAGATTTAGTTATTTATACCTAAAAAACACAAAATTAGTTTATAAAGATTTCTGCCCTAAAAATACAATTTATCGTCGATAAAATTAAATTTTCTCACTTCCAATTTTTTTCTCTTTTTTATTCTTTGATTTTGAAATCCATCTTACTTTTCGCTTGTTCATGGCCATATTTTTCCTGCATTTTGCAGAGCAAAAATATCTTATATTATTGTCGGTCTTGACTAAAGTAAGCCCTCTTGGAAATTCATAGTCCTTGCCGCAATAAGAACATTTCATTATTTTTTTCTCCCAACCAATAAGTAATAATTGAATCTTATAAAAGGAGGCTCAAGGCACTCTGCACCTGATTTAACGCTATAACCTTTATTCAAAAAATGCTGCTTATATTCATCTTGATTTTCACGAACAACTTTTACCTTAATCTCATCTAAGAAAGATAAACCATCCTCGACAATTTTTTCAAGTATCTCTAATTTTGATTCAGGATTCATCTAACTATAAACCCCCGAGGTATTTCTTTAGAAATCATCGCAGGGATATACTCTGTACTCATGAGTATACTCCCTTCGTTACTTTTGATTTAATTCTTCTTGCTTCAATTTCAGTTTCTCTCAGCATTAATAAATCGCCGACACGGACAGGGCCCTTGACATTTCTTCTAATAACCCGCCCTTCATCTCTCCCCTTTTCAACCTTAACTCTTACCTGAGTTATTTCTCCTCGGAAACCGGTTCTTCCTATAATTTCTTCGACAAGTGCAGGAACAGCCTCGCCGCTTACAAGTTTTTCGCTTCCTTTTGTTCCTGTCTGTTTTTTTTCCTGAACTTTTTGTTCCTTGGCCATCTTTAAAATTATTTCAATTTAGAAATATCAATTTTACCCGCATCAATTACAGCAATTGAAGAAGCAGCAACGGGCAAGCCGACTGCAATTCCCAATTTTTTCTTGCTGTCAACTTCAACGCAATGAATTCCTTTTTCTCTGCATAAATGTGGAAGGTGTTGAATGATTTCCTTCGGCTCAACATCAGAAGCATAAACAACAAGCTTGGCAGTGCCCCGCTCTATTGCCTTCGTGACTTCGTTTGTTCCTTTCTCAATTTTGCCTTCTTTCCTTATTTTCTCGATAATTTCATATATATCTGCCATGTTAATTAATGTTAATCAGAAGTTATCCTCCTAATTAGTCATTGGATAAATTATGATAAGAAAAATGGTTTATAAAATTATCCCCTTTTCCAGATTCTTCTTCTGCTTCTTACCAAAAATGTTGAAACAAT
>CAYXOE010000023.1:0-8331 GCA_964466855.1 Candidatus Woesearchaeota archaeon | reverse complement strand
CTTTAAAAACTTCTTTGAATTATTAGGAAAAGGTGTTTTATGAAATTTCTTATTTCGGTCGTTGGAAATTGTAGAAACTATCTGCGAAGCAGGGATGCAGGAGATGCAGAACTCACTGGTGGTTCTGCGCTGGAGGTGTCACAGTGAAGCATAATTGGAAAATAACGCTTTTGATTTTGTCAATGTTTATTGTGACTCAATTGATAGGATTGTATGTTATTAATTATTATTCGCCGACAAAGGTTGTGAACAATGTGCAGCAAAATGTTTCCGTCCCCAATCAACTCCCTTACGGATTAGAACCGCCGCCGATTCAGCAAGAATCTGATTTCTGGACAACTTATTTTCCCTCGATTTTATTTGCATTTGTTGTTGCAATTTTATTGTTTTTTATTCTTACAAGATTTAGGGCAGAGATTGTGCTGAAAATTTGGTTTTTTGTCGTTGTGATAATTGCATTGTCAACTTCAATAATAACTTTTTTACCTTCCTCGACTTTGACCTTCATTTTTATTTCTCTCGCGATTGCAATACCTCTTGCATTTTTCAAAATATTCAGGCAGAATTTTTTGATTCATAATCTTACAGAATTGCTGGTTTATCCGGGAATTGCAGCCGTTTTCGTCGCCTTATTGTCAAGTCCCGAAAATGCGAATCGCGGCATTTATGCAATTGTCGCGCTGCTGATTTTGATTTCTCTTTATGACATATGGGCTGTCTGGCATTCAGGTATAATGTTGAAAATGGCAAAATATCAGATAAATAAACTAAAAATTTTTGGCGGCTTTTTCATTCCATCCATTTCAAAACAAATGCGGGATAAAATAAAAAACATGAGAAAGACGAAACAAAATAAAAAAATAAAAGTTAATATTGCAATTCTCGGCGGGGGAGATGTTGTATTTCCAATAATTGCGGCAGGCGTCGTTCTCCGACGATTTGGATTTACTAACTTCCTTGGATTACAATTGCCTCTTGCTTCTCTGATAATTATTTTAGGGGCAACATTAGGTTTATGCTATCTCTTATTCTTCGGCAAAAAAAAGAAATCATATCCTGCGATGCCCTTCATTTCAGCGGGGATTTTTGTGGCTCTGGGAGTTTCTTATTTATTGTTTTAAAACAGAATAAGTTTTAACAAAATTTATTAAATCAGAATTTGAAACATATTCCTCTTTATTCTCATTCAAATACCGTGCTTTTGGGCTTGTTGTTGAAAAGGCAACATATTTCCCATTTATCATACCAGCGACTTCTCCCGCCTTTAATTCCAATCTTGAAAATTCCTTTTCCTGTCCTGTGCGATATACTTCTTTTGAATATTGTTCAAGGGCTTTATTGTAGTCTTCATAGAATTTTTTGTCTTCAATCTGTTCATTTGGTGTTGGGGGCAAATTTGCAATTAATTTTGTTAAATTTATTCCGCCAATAGCGGCTGCTGTCCCGATTGCGCCCGCTAAAACAATTATTGGAAGAATTTTCATTCGTGGTTTAATATCATTTTTTATGCGAAATATTTTGGCTTTTTGAGGTTCTGAAATAGGATTGGAATTATGAATAACCCTGTTGGAATTTATAATCCTTTCATAATCTTTATTTTTTGAATTCATGAACTCTTAAAAGAAAATTCATTTATAAATTTTATGAATTGTCCTCACTATATAAAGGTGACAAATTGGAAAGATTTATAAATCTTTTATTGAAGAAAATATTATGATTCTTAATCAAGAATTAATAAGCAGGATCAAAGAACATTTTGATTTGAATATATACGAAACAAAAGTCTGGCTAGCCCTGCTTTCAAAAGGAATAGCTTCCGCCGGCGACATAGCCAAAATTTCCCGTGTTCCAAGAAGCAGGACTTATGACGTTTTGGAAACTCTTGAAAAGAAAGGTTTTGCGATAGAAAAACTCGGAAAGCCGATAATGTATCTTGGTGTGAAACCAAAAACAATTCTTGAGAGATTGAAGACGAATGTTAAAAAAGATGCAGAAGAGAGATTGAATTTTCTTGCAAACATAAAAGAAACAGAGGAATTTCTCACATTGGAGAAATTATATAAAAATAATTCAGAGCCCATGAAGAAAGAAGAGCTCCCCCTTTCTCTGAAAGGAAAAGATGCTGTTTCATCTTATATCAAAGAATTAATAACAAGAGCAAAAAAAGAATTAATAATCTGTAATGATGCCCAAAACGTGAAATCAAAAATAAAAGTCTTTAAAAAAACAATTGATTTCTTGAAAAAGTCAAATATTGGCATAAGGATTGCTTTGTTTGGTGAAAAGGAAGCTATTGATGAATTAAGCAAAATTTTTGATTTGGAAATAAAAAAAATTAATACAAACGCAAAATTCTTTATCGTCGACAAAAGAGAAATTCTTTTTTATTTGTCAAATGAACAGGAAGAAGAAAATGCAATTCTCATAAGTTCTGAATTTTTTACAAAAGCATTTTCAGATATTTTTGAATCAAGCTTGAAGATTAATCAATAATTTTAATTTCTGTTACATACATGCTTTTTATAATTTCTATGCTTTTTTCACTCCATAATCTTATAAAATCTTTTATATTGAAATTAATCTTTTCGCGCGCATAAATTATTTTTGACTTAACAAATGTATGCCTGTGCCCCCTTTTGAAATTTTTAACATATTCTTTTTTTGATATTGGCGGGCCTTTTATTTCCAATTTATCCTTTTTTTTCACAACAAAAAAACAATCGGCATCCTGTGAATCTTTATAATAGAATTCTTTTTCTTTAATGTCAAAATATTTGCTCATTGAATTTGCAAGATAATTGTAAAATTTCAATAATTTGCTTCCCGCAATTGCACCTTTTTGGACATTTGTAGAAATCCTCAACAAAACAAAATCATATTTTTTCTTTGCTGCATTTTTTTCAATTTCTTTTAAATTGACCGCCTGCAATTTAAAGAATTTTATGTCGGGATTTTTCAGGAAATCTCTGCACGTTTCCCTGAATTTTTGGAATGTCCAATATGACAAAGTTGCGAGAGCATTCCTTTGCTTGTACGTCGGGTCTACAAGTATTATCGGTGATTCCAATTTTGAGGAAGTAATGTCCATCAAAACCCGCCCTCTGTTGGGATAATGCCTTTCTGCGTCAATGATAATTTTTTCATCCCCCGATTTTGCAATTGCTTTTATGAAATTCATGAAACCTTTGTAATACTGAATTAATAATTCAAGAGAATAGCCGGAGAATCCTTGGATGTGTGATTCGGCGCCATAAACTCTGTTTGCATGGCAGAACGATTTTGCAAGGATTATATCGTCGGCTAATTTTTGATTTATGTTTTTGTTTATGTATCTTACATGAAAGTAAGATAAATCAGTTACATTTTCTGCATCTTGTGGCCTGTTAACTTTTATCGTTGGTACAATTTCAAAGCAAATCCAGGGTTCAATATTGATTTTAAAATAATCTCGCGAACCGTGAATTTTTTCAATATCTTTGCTTATTTTTTTAAGCGCATGATGAGTTAATTCAGAAATATCTTTTCCGATATATTTTCTGTCAAATCTCACAAAAATGTCAACATCATATTTTTCTCTTTTAATCAACGTTTTTTTTGCGAAGCTGCCGCCAATAAAAACTTCGGCATCTATCTTCATTGCCTTGAATCGTTTGCTTAATTTGTCCAAGAAAATTTTCAGCCTTGAATCAATTTCTCTGATTTCTTTTTCAGAAGGCTTCGCCTCCATCAGCGCCTCTTTTAATGCTTCATTGATTTTTTTCGTCATTCTGTTTCAGCGATTGTTTTAATGTTGATGCAATATCAATTATATATTTTCCTTCCTCAAGTTTGTAAACAAGCGGGCGTTCCTTCGCGAATAATTTAACTAAATCTATTTCAAACTTTCCCTCGCCGGTCACTCTTATTGATTCGATGTCCAGGATAACCGGTGCGTCTTCTTCAATTATTCCAGCAATGTCCCTTATGTCTTTTTCAATTCGTACTTTGTCTGTTTGAGGGATTTCAATTGGATTCTCTTTTATTTTCTGAACTTGCTCATCTTTAACATAAAAGAAAAAATGTCCGCCGCATTTTTTGCATCCCGTTAATAATTCAATGCTCCCGGCCGGATAAAATTCGCCGCAGTGTACACATTGGTGTGGCATTTTTCAATTTGACAAATTTAATTAACCAATAGCAAATGGGGTGCCATTGGCATATATGGAAAAAAATTGCAGACTATTTAATATTTTCTGCAATTATCTGTTCAAAAATAATTCAATTTTCTTCGGATTTTTCTTTATTTCTTTCACAATTGTTGCAGGCCCGATTATTGTTATTGAGCTGAAATCGCCGCCGGCAAGTGCATTTGCAATCCCTCTTGTCATTTTGCTGAAAACACCGCCGCTGCCATTTCCGGAAATTACAGCCAATTCAATTCCCTTGAAAGATTTTACATGATCAACCATTGCCATTGTGTCGCCGATTAATCTCGTTTCCTCATTTGGCGCCAATCTTCCCTGCAAAACAAGAATATTATTTCCAAGAATAATTCCCAGAATTTTTTTGATTCTATCGTCGCTGTTAAGCCCCCTTATTTCCGAATAGGGAAGGAATTGGATTGAAAAACCTTTCAAATGCCCTAATTTTTTTGCCATTATTTATTCTCACCAATTTTGATTAAACTCTGCCCGATTAATATAAATGATAAAATTATAATGATAATTGCAAAAATTAATTGCATAACAAAACCTTGGCGGATAATATAATCTTTTTCATCCCAATAACGTCCGGCAGTGTATTTAGCTATAAACAATGTATCATTTGAAAGATTTCCTTTTAATGCGGATAGTTGTTGAAACTGGCTTAAAAAATCTTGGCTATTCTTTTCTATTCCTATTTCTCTAACATTGTACAATACAAAGATGCTTAATGTACTTGCGATTAAAATTGTTATCCCAAATATAACCTGAATTTTCAAAATAATTTTCTGCACACTCTTTTTCATTTATATTAAACTTTTTTTGACAATTTAAATATTGATTCGTAAAATTCCTCCAGATTTTTTCCGTATTTCGCGCTGATTCCGATCACATCATATTCCGGAAATGCTAATTCCACTCTTTTCAAGTCCGCTTTTTTCATGTCTATTTTATTGGCTATAATTAAAACAGGAATTTTTCTTGCAACCAAATTTCCGATAATTGTTATATTAACTTGATTGTAAGGATTTTCAGTTGCGTCCAAGACAACAACCACCATGTCCATGTCATCAAGCCATTTTATGCTTTCAATAATTCCCTGCGTTGCCTCTTTCGCTCTTTCCTTTGCTTCTTTTTTACTCATTTTATATTTTAAAAAATCTTCATAATCAATTTTTGTTGCGATTCCCGGTGTGTCAACAAGCTTGAAAGTTAATTTTCTTCCCTTGTATTCTATTTCAACTTTTTCCTTGAATTGCACGCTCCTTGTCTCATGAGGAATTTTGCTGACTGTCCCAATTTCTTCGCCGGTGAAGTCTTTGCAGATTCTGTTTGCCAGGCTTGTTTTCCCGACATTGGGCGGCCCGTAAAATCCAAGCTTTATTTCTTTTTTATTTTTAAAAAGATTGGAAAAAATTCGCCTGAAAAAATTTCCAAAAAATTTTGAACGCATAATATAAAATTATTATTCTGATTTATAAATATTTCATTATTTTTTATGCATATTTTTCTTGAATCCGGGAATGCCGATTTTTTTTCCGGCATATCTCTTCATAACATAACTTATCTGCTCCGACGTCCATTGCGATCTTCTCAAATTTTTTTCAATGTCGCTGTCTTTCATGCCTTTGCTTTTTGATGTGTGAATGTAGCGAATTATATTGTATAAATCATTTCTGTCTTTGAATAAAAATGATTCATATCTTTTTTGATACCATTTTCCTATGAAAATGTATGATACAAGCCCGACGATAATTATTGCTCCGAGAACAATCCCGAAAATTATCATTCTGTTTATTCCGGATGGCGCGGCGTTTCCCCCAACAGATATTTGATCCAAAGAAGGTGAAATAAAAATCGGAAGCTTGACAGGCAATAATGATTCTGTTGTTGCAAATTGGATTGTTTGGCTGCTTCCTGTCAAAGGAATATAATAATAACTCCCTGCCTGAGAATAATTCTTGTCAAGATAAATCCCATCCAAGGCCGGAATGAATAGATACACTTTGCTCATTGGGTTGCCTGCCAATATATTTAATTTAACAACATCAAGAATAGGATTTACTGTCGTGCCATAAACTCCTGAAAATTCGCTGTAATCAACAGTCATGCTGATATTATTTAAGCCCCACGCTAAAATTGCATCTTTGTATGCATTGCTTTTTGCGGAATCATATGTTCCCCCGCCAATTCTTGCCACTGCATCAAGATTTATTGCATCAAAAGATGCAATGAACGGTCCTCCATTTGAACTTAAAGATAACTGCACAGTTCGCGGCAAATTTATTGGAAGAAGCAAATTAATAATCCCGATATAATCGCTGTCAGAGGATGCTGTATTATTTTTTATTACCAAATTCTGAAGAGTGAGGTTAATTTTATTTAAATTCAATAGATTTTTGATTGCGTTTTGCGCAAATGGAGAAAATGTTCCTAACTGGCTTGTTATATTTGCAATGCTCTGCAAATCTTCTAGAAGATTTTGATTAACAGCCTCTCTTGGCGCAATAGCAATTATTGGGAAATTGGCTGTTGAATTCAAACCCTGTGCATCAAAAACAGTAATTTGCAAATTGTAAATACTGATATTCTGATAAGTGTGCTGAACAGTATTTGTTGATGTTGTTTGTGTGGCACTTCCGTCGCCAAAATTCCATTGATATTGGCTTATATTTGAGCCAAAAGTGCTTACAACAGCTGTGAAGTTTGTCGCAACGCCTGCCGCAGTTGCCTGCTGCGGCATTATGGAAACAACCTGTGGAATCTGTACAACATTGATGGCTTTTGACAAAACAACATAAGAATTTCCTTTGTCATATAATGTCAGTGTGAAAGTATTATTCCCGAAAGTGTTTGGGGCAGAAAATCCGGCATTGTTCAGTGATAAATTTTGAAATCCATTTGTGCTTAATGTTGCAATGTTCTGTGAAACATTGTAAATTCTGGTAAAATCAATATTTCCCTGATTTGTGACTGCAAATAAGATGAAAGACGACAAATTTATATTTTGGTCTGAGAATGCCTTAAATGTGATTGGAATCATGCAGCCATTTCCGCAATTATTGCTGTATTTATTAGTGATATAATTTGTCATTCGTGTCTCAAGGTTTGATATTTGATACCATGAATCCCCTGTTTCTGAATCATTGAACATAAAGCTTCCAACAGGAGAAAATGTGCTTCCTCTTACAAATATTGGAAAATCTTCTGTATAGTCAGCTGGCGGGAATGGATACGCATAAAATCCCCGCTGTCCTGTGTTTGGCGGATTATTGCTGCGCTCTCTGTTCATGAAATAAGAATTTGAAGGATCAGTCACGCATACAAAATAATCTCCGCTGTTCATTATGGGATAACTTACGCCGCCCAATGCAGCAATACAAATTGCTTCCAATCCATTTTGCCCATTAACAGGAGTTATTGAACATGATCCCCTCTGTGTTTGGTTGGTTGCTTGGATTGTCATTGTCAACGGCCCCCCATTGCCGCCTGAAACTTGCGCATCTAAACTAACACTGGAAGAAACAGGGAGAGTTATTTTTTCGCATACGCCTGTTGAATCAAGCCTGACCCTGTCTCCTGAAAAATCTCCGCTGCTGTAAGAGCCAAATGTCTGCCCAAAATTTCCAGAGGGCACATGTGCAATCCATTCAGGATTTCCGTCGCTGAGCAAATCAATTCCTAATTGAGGGAAATTTGATTCAGGCGCGTCGCTTGTTACATTCAATGTAAAACTGTTTGCGCTTATAGAATTTACTTTAGTAGATGTTAATAAAAAACCAAAAGTTTGCGATTGTCCGGCGCTTAAATTAAATGCCTTGCTTGATTCTCCGGAATCAGCTGCCGAATATGAAGTATTGCAATCTATTGGATTGCACAGATAATTTTTAAGAGATTGCTGATTTAATAAACCCATCAAGGAAATATTTTGCCCACTGCTTGATACAATATAAGCACTTGTTGAAACGCCGCTCAAATTAAGTCTTATATAGCCAGTAATATTTGAACCAATCGAGTATTGCACATCAATTGAAGCATTGCCCACTTGGACTTGGCTTGAAATAAATTGCAGAAGAAAAATAAATAATATTACAGACAAAATAATCACCGTCTTGTTCATGGCAAGAATAATTGAGGAGATTTTATAAAT
>CAYXOE010000022.1:6618-8615 GCA_964466855.1 Candidatus Woesearchaeota archaeon | reverse complement strand
ACAAAGTTCAACAAATTCCTCGGCATCTTCCCTTGAGCCAATCAATCCGCCCCAATGCATCGGAATTGCTAAATTAGGTTTTATGATTTTTACAGCCTCAACAGCTTCATCAACATCCATTGTGTATTTCCCGCCGATGGGAATAAGGGCAATAAATTCAATGCCTTCTTTTTTGTGTCCTGTCAATTTTTGCATTTCAGGAATAACATCAGTGTCGCCAGAATGATAAATTATTACACCGTCAAGTTTTATGACATATCCAACCCAGCCTTCATCTTTGGGATGAAAAGATTTGTCAATGTTGTAAGCAGGAATAGCTGAAATACGAATATTTCCAAAATCAAATTCCTGCGAAGGTTCTATCACTTCCATTTTTATCGGAACTTGCATTCGTGTAATTTTGCTTTGGCAGTCAGCAGTCATGACAATTCTGCAATTAGGTTTTATTATTTTTTCAATATCAGCGATGCTGCAATGGTCAGGATGGCTGTGAGTTATCAAAATCAAATCTGCTTTTTCCAATTTGTCATAATTTAATTGATATGGGTCGATGTAAATAACCTTATTTTCTGTTTTAATCATGAAGCTTGCATGCCCAAGCCATTCAAGAAAAACTTCCCCCACTTTCATCAGCAGAAAAAATTCCAACGATTTTTAAAGATTATTGTGGTTTTGATACCGCTCACTCCGCTTCGCTCCGTTCGCTATTTGTTTCGCTCCAAAGTCGCTCACCAATTGATTTGATGATAATGCAAAAACGTTGAGCTATCGCATCTTTCAAAAATCAAAATGTGGAGAAAAAATTATCACCTCTTTTCCAAATAAAATAATAGTTGAATAAAAATAATTAACAAGCGCTTGAATTTCTTCTGCATTATTAATTAAGAAAATCCTGCGAAGCAGACAATTGTAAAAAGGGCGAGCGCAACGAAATTTTTATTGGAGGTGCGGAACTGCGTTAGTGGTTCTGCGAGTGGAGCGAGAGGGTGGGGGGCTAGGATTAGAAATTATAATTTCTCAAAAGCATTTGCAATCTGAAGCATTTTTTCTTCTTGAAATTTGTCGCAGGAAATCTGCATACCAATTGGAATATCTTGGATTTTCCCGGCAGGCAAACTCAATGCGCAATTGCCTGCAAGATTCATTGGGGAAGTTAAAGCATCATACTGAAACATTTCTTCAATTGAAATTTTTTCACCTATTTTATGGGGCAAACGAGGGACAACAGGTGAGACAAGGCAATCAACTTTCTTGAATGCATCTGCAAATTCTTTTTCAATAATTTTCTTGACTTTCAATGCTTGGTGATAATATCTTCCTCCGTATTCTGCTCTTGAAATCTCGCTTCCGCCAAGAACTCTTCTTAATGCCTCTGGCCCTGCAGCATCTTCAAATTTTTTCCCAAATCGTCTTCCATCCAATCTCCTTGTTGCCGAAAAAAATTCAACATAAACAATCGGAAAATAAGTTGCAATTGCCAAGTCAATATGATTTATCTTGATTTTTTCAATTTTCCATTTGTATTTCTTTCTTGCCTCTTCAATTTTCCAATCAATCAATTCCTGAATTTCTTTATTTTTTATTTCAAAATCTAAAATACCGATTTTAATGTTCCGGGGAGTCTCTTCAACTTTTTTCAAATTTATACTTCCGCTTTCCTCTGAAATAGTATCTCTTTCATCTTTTCCTTTTATAATGTCAAACAGTAATGCAGCATCCAAAACATTTCTCGCTAAAGGGCCTATCTGGTCAAGGCTCATTGACAAATCAATCAACCCATATCGGGAAACACAGCCATAAGTTGGTTTTATTCCCACAACACCGCAGTGCGATGAAGGAACTCTTATGCTTCCGCCAGTATCGCTTCCCAAAGCCATGTCGCAAAAATCAGCAGCGATTGATGCAGCGCTTCCAGAGCTTGAGCCGCCTGCAACTAAATTTTCATTTGATTGCGGATTTTTCGTCGGGCCAAATGCAGATGTTTCTCCGCTCCAGCC
>CAYXOE010000022.1:3862-6518 GCA_964466855.1 Candidatus Woesearchaeota archaeon | reverse complement strand
CCACTTTTATCATTTCTTTTTATTTCTTCCAGATATTTTTTGACTTTTTCAGTTGTTATTCCCATTTCTTCTTCTCTGCAATAATAAAATCTTTATTTTTATCTGGCGCATTTTCAAACATTATTTTTTTGAATTCTATATTGCATTCTTCTCCTTCACCTTCCCTTCTTTCAAAAGCTTTTTTCCTGACATTTGGTTCTTCACCAGCGAATTTTACCTTTGAAATTTTTTCAGAAAAAGAATTCAGGATTCTCTTGGCATCTTCTTTTATTCTCTCTTTTTCGCTTTCAGAAACATTATGAAAAAGGAAATCATCAGACATGATTATGCCAATAATTCAATATTTATAAGATTAATTGGTTTTTCTATTATATTCTGTAAGTTCTTCCTCACTCGGTATGATGGCGCCTTCGAAAACCAAAGGAAATAATTCGCTTCGTTTCATGCCCTCTTTGTAAACTTCTGCAAATCGTGTTGCGTATTTATCAACAAATTCTTTGAAAGCTCTTTCCCTCCCAATATCTTTTCCTTCTTTTTTGGATTGCATAAATTTATAATCATAAACTAATCTAACCTGCTCCGCTTGCCTGTCGCTTAAACCTGTATGAGCTATTAATTCTTTAATAAAACACCAATCATCATTGGCGCAGGGACAATCTTTTGCCAAATCTTCTAATATTTCTTTGTGCATATTAATAAATAAATTATCAATTATTTAACCTTTATCAATATGTAAAATATAAAAAAGAAAACCCCACTCAGAAAATAAATTTAGTAACTGTAGTCGTCGTCAGAAGACTCTCCTTCCTCTTCCTCATCTTCCGTGTCTTCATCTTCGTTTTCGTCTTCTTCGTACTCCTCGTTATCTTTCATGTCTTCATCTTCGTATTTGTTTTTTGGCATGTGTATCCTCCTTTAAGGATTAATGCTACTAATAATTAAGGTTTTTAAATTTTATTCTGATTAAGGCGTGAGCCTGTCCCTGTCTCTTGGAAACATAGTTGCTTCTTTTATATTATCTAAACCGCAGACAACTTGCGTCAATCTTTCTAAGCCAATACTCCAACCAGCATGCGGCGGGGCTCCATATCTGAACGAATCAATGTATTCTTTGAAATTATTTGGATTCAGGCCTTTTGCTTTAATCCTTTTTGTCAGCAATTCGGGAATATGAATTCTCTGCCCGCCCGAAGAAATTTCAACGCCAAGGTATAATGCATCAAAACCTTCGCTGAATTTTGCATCTGCTGTTTCATCTTTTGGCATGATGTAAAATGGCTTTATTGACGATGGCCATGAATGCGTGAAGACAATGTCACCTTTATGCATGCTGCAAAGTTTTCTTTCTTCTTCTGGGGTGAAATCCTCGCCGACTTTTCCACCGACCTTTTTTATTGCATCTTCATAACTCAAATAAACTCCTTTAGGAATTTTCAAATCTTTTATATCTAACTCTTTCAATTCGTCTTTGCATTTTTCCAAAACTTTTTTTACAATGAATTGCACAACTTCTTCAAGCTCTTTCATGATTCCCATTTGGTCCTTGAAGGCGACTTCAATATCCATTTGCCTGATTTCGTTAATATGGCGGGGAGTATTGTGTTTCTCAGCTCTCCACACAGGAGTTATCATGAATGTTTTTCCAACAGAACATGCAATCATCTGCTTGTACAATTGCGGTGATTGTGCGAGATAAGCTTTCTTTTCAAAATATTGAACAGGAAATAATTCTGTCCCTCCCTCGGAAGCAGCAGAAATCACGCAGGGCGGCTGCATTTCCAAATATCCTTTATTATAAAAATGTTCCCTGAAAGAGTTTGCAATGACATTCTGAATTTTAAAAATTGCCTGCACTCTTTTTCTGTGAAAATCCAAAAACCTGAAATCCAATCTTTTTGGCAAATCTGTTTTTGAAAAGTCAGAAACATCAATTGGAAGATTATCAGCAGTATTCAAAATTTCAATTTTGTTTGGAACAATTTCTTTTCCGCCCGGCGCTTGCTTTGAATCCTTAACAACACCTTTAACATAAATAACAGATTCTCTTGTAATTTTATCAATCAAATCAAAAATCTTTTTGTCAACTCTTTCTTTTACAGCGGTTACCTGAATTGCTCCTGTACTGTCTCGAAGAATAAGAAATTTTATTTTTCCCAACTCCCTTGTAATGCCAACCCAGCCCGCAACAGAAACTTCTTTTAAATTTTTCTTGAAAACTTCTCCAATCGGGATAATTTCCTTTTCAAGCTTTCCCAAGTCCATTAAAAGTACATATAACCAACGTATTTAAAATTTATCTGTATTTTCTTATAATATCCATCAGGCTCTTCGCATCAATCTTGCCTTTGAACTCTTTCATCAGCAAGCCCATGTAAGCATTCTCTGAAAGTCCTGGCTTTTCTTTCATTAGATTAATTATTTTCTCTTCAACTTTTCCAGAATCATGCTCTTCAAATTTCAAAGCATCTTCAAATTCAATTCCACTAACAATTCTCTCCATAGTTTCCTTAACCTGCCTGTCATTAATCTTTTTCTTTTCAACAGCTTCCAAAATTCCAGCTAAAACATCTTTGTGAAGAATTTTGTTTATTTCCTCTTCGCTTAAATCATTTTTAGACGCTAATTCCCTTGGGTATAAAACTAAAGTTTTCGCAAC
>CAYXOE010000022.1:0-3762 GCA_964466855.1 Candidatus Woesearchaeota archaeon | reverse complement strand
TTAACATCCTGCCTTATTGTTCCGATTCCCCTTTTTACATCGCAGCTCCTTAAAACATTTCCAATGAACAAAGCAACTTCTTTTGCCTGCTCTGGATTTGAAATGCCGGGAGATGTCGCAATTTCAATCAATGGGATTCCCAATCTATCTAGTCTGTAAAAAACTTCGCCATCTTTCTCTGAGATAATTCTTGCAGAATCCTCTTCCAAACAAATTGTGTCGATTCCGATTCTTCCATATTTGGTATCAACATAACCATCTCGTGCAATCAGAACTGTTCTCTGAAATCCGGAAGTGTTGCTCCCGTCAATGACTGTTTTTCTCATTATTTGAGTCAAAGGCAAAATTCTGCAATTAAGAAGCAATGCTATTTGAACTGCAATTTTCAAAGCGTCCTTGTTAATTTCATGTGGGGGTTCTTCATCGAGCTCAAGCAGACAAGTTGTGCCTTCATATCCTTGGTAAACAAAAGTTTTGTTCATTCCGGCCTGATATTTTGCAGCAATGTCAACTTCCCCTTGTTCCCCCGCAACAGCATGCAATTTTCTCTTGACAATGAAATCGGGCTCTTCGCTTCGCAAAACAGAAGAACAGGCGCAAAATAATTTTTTAGTATTCAGCTGCTGATGAATTTCCAGGCCACACTTCAATCCTGTTTTTTCCATTAAAAGAGAAAACTAAAAGGATTTATTAAATTAATGAATTAAAGAAGAAAGATAAAATCGTTCAACAGCTTTTTCAATTTCTTTTAAAGAAACATCTCTTTTGCTTCTTCGCAAATCAGATTCTAATTCTCTAAGCAAGTTTTTTCTTGTAATTGGTTTTCCTTCATCCTTTAAACTGAAAAAGGTACTTTGGACATCTGATTGGGTAACAATTCCTTTCCTCTTCACAGAACTCGTCCACAATTTAGCAAATTCTTGCATATCATAATTTTTTATTACTAATCCTTCCATATCTCCATCCCTATAATCACTTTTCCCAATCATTTTCTTTAATTGTTCCATATTTGTTTTCCCGCTAAATAAAGTTCTAAGATATAACGGCCCTTCAATACCCAAATGAACTAATTTATCTCGCCCTTCATTATAAGAAAGAAATTTTCCAGTACTCAAATCAAAAATATCCAATAAAAAAAATTGGTTCGTAAATTTTGGTTTGTAGTCTAGAGTATGTCTAGAACTCCACTCTCCATAAACAATAAAATTTTCAGGCAGATTATAAAATCTATAACCATTCATAGCCCACTTTTGAAAATCTTTGAACCAATCCTGACTAAAAAATTCTTCCCGTGTTAAAAAATGGGCACGGCTTCCGCAAAATACTCTCCCTTCAATCTTTCTAATTTGACTATTTCCGCCATCAATTTTTTCATAAACTTTTACAGGATTGTCTAAGATGCGCGGAATTTCTTCCAGATGAGGGATTCTTTTATATTTCACAAAACTATCTATTTGCATTTTTGCTTCTTCTTGAAGAAAGGGTGATAACGTTACCATATCCTAATTCATTTAGCATTTCTACCCCTTTAAAAATGTGTTCATCAGAAGAAAAAACAGCAACAGGATCCGCATAACTGCCATCTTTAGAAAAATATTTTGAAAATAATACAGCATTATCAAGTATTTCCCTATCGACATCAGAAAATCCCTCTAAATTCTTTTTTTCATTATCAGCGCAAGCTAATTTTGTTACCCAATAAATATTATAACTATCACTATCATCAGGGACGGTTACAAATTTTCTTAATCTTTCATAATCCACTAAGAATTTATCTACTAAAGGACACATTGTTTCTTTAATTTCTTTAGTATTGCCGTTTAATTTAACGCAATAATGTTTGGTTATTTCAGAATAAGCAAGGGGAGGAATAAGTGTCTGGTATTTGCCGGCAAAATTCATTAAAAAGTGGTCTGCATAAATTTCCTGAAGAGGCATATCTCTTTTTCCTTTCAATCGCATTTCTTCTTCTTTCGCAGATTTGCATATATCAATAACCGCACTTGTATCTAAAAAAACTAGGGGCAGAGTTCTACCTTTGAAAGTCCTATCAGCATCTTTCATCATCTCTGTCAAAGTTTTTATTGTCATAGAAAAATATACTCTTTTTTCCTTATAAATCTTCCTATCTGTTACCCCTTTTTAGTCACAAACGTTATTATATTCCAGCCTTTTATTGATTTCGTGGCTCACATTTTCTAGCATCTTTTCCTTTACTTTTTCCTTGCTTTTAGCCCATTCGCTATGCCCAAGAACCCAGCCAAGCTTTACAAGAGCTGTTTCAGAAAGCATGTCTTCCAGGTAAATAACTCCTGTTTCAAGAATTTCCCTGCCGTTAGAATAAACATAGGGGTCCAATCTCCCAAAAATAGTCTGGGGAGCAGCACAAATAATCATACCCCTTGCCTGGATTTCTTTCAGTTTTTTAAGCCAGGATTTCTTTGCTTTGCCAGTTGGTACATGTCCAAGTCCAGTCATTTCAAGAACAATCCCTTTGTATTTATTTCTCAAGTAATAATCGAGAATATCCGGGTCCTGCCCTGGAAAAACCTTTATCAATGCAACTTTATCCTCAAATTTTGCATCCAACCTTACTTTGTTATTTGTCCTTATCCTGTAATCTGAAAGCTTGATTATCTTGTCAGGATAAACTTTTGCAAAAGGTTCTGCATTGACAACTTTGAATGCATCGCGTCTTGAAGAATGCAATTTCCTGACTTTTGTTCCGGGCATTGCAAAACAGAAATCATCATTTGAAGTTGCATGCCCGACTAACATTACTTCTGCAATATCTGAAATCGCAGCTAAAGCAGCACACTGCAAGTTCAAAGTTGCGTCTGAAGAAGCACGGTCAATGCTTCGCTGGGAATAAGTCAAAACAACTGGCTTTCCCAAGTTTCTCAAAAAGAAAGACAATGCAGCAGAAGTGTAATGCAAAGTGTCTGTTCCATGGGCAATTATGATTCCCTTGATATTTCCATCATTCAATAATTTCTCCGCAGTTCGCGCAATCTTTTGCCAATCAGAGGATGCCATGTCTTCTGATGCTTTCATGAACGGAATCTCAACCTTTGCAACATTAACTCTCTCAAAAACTTCAGGATAAAATTTGAAAAAATCATTGGCATTTGTTAGGGGATCAACACCGCCTGTCCTCGGGTCAAGCTTTGACGCAATTGTCCCGCCGGTTAAAATCACGGCAATATTAGATTTCTCTTTGTCTTTCTGAATTTCAGCTTTTTCTTCTTCTTTCTCATGATACTTCTTGAGGACTTTAATTTCCCGAATATCTTTTCTGATTAAGCCTATGTTATATCCTGATTTCAATTTCAGCAAAACAATTCCTTTCTCTGATTCAGGCACTTCAAGAAGAATCCCTTCATAGTCATTTTTCATCAAAGAAATTCTGACATAATCACCTGGCTGGGCTTTTATTTCCATTTTAACTGAAACTCATTTATGTATAAAAAGATATCCATATATCGCTCACTTCGCTGCGCTCGTTCGCTAATACTCCTCGCATTTCGGCTCGGTTATTGACTCATCAATAATCCAAAATCGCCTCTAAAAAGATACTTGAGTTTTCATCATTAACATTTTAAATCTATCCTGCGGGTTACGAGCAGACACTTGTAAAAAAGCAGCGAAGCAGCATGAGAAATATTTAATAAATGCAATTGTTTTCTTCATAAATCATGATTGTCGGCTTGGAAATCCATGGTTACCTCGTTACAAAAGAAAAATTATTCTGCGCATGCAAAT
>CAYXOE010000021.1:4144-8976 GCA_964466855.1 Candidatus Woesearchaeota archaeon | reverse complement strand
TTTCATGATTTTCACTTTGCTTTTCAGGTGCCATTTTAATTTATCACCTCTTTTTCATTTCTAGTATAATGTTCGCGATTATAAAAACGCGCAATTATTTTCAATTCTTTTCTATGATCAATATTTCCTGTAATTTCTGCAAATTTATTTTTCATTTTATCCTAAATGTTTTTTAGTTTCTTTTCGCGGTTTAATATGAAGTTTTGTTCGCCTCCATGAACGCCTATATCTTGTTATTGATGAAGGATGAACTTTTTTTCCAGCGCCGAATTTTTTCAAAACAACCCAGACAGGCGCCCATTTTGTTTGCCTGTTTGCTTTCATTAACTTCAGTTTTTTTTCATAATTTTTTATACCCATTATACACGATTTATAGCCTCCAAAAATTTTTTTCCATTTTCAGTCAATTGTCTTCCTGCTTTTTTGCTCTTTACACCTCTAATAACTTTTGAAATTTCAGTGAAGCCTGCTGCATCTGATTGCTGCAAAATTGTTCTGATTATTTTTCCGCTGGATTTTCTGAATTCTTCCGGTTTGTATCCTCTTGATTTTCTGCTTCCATATTTTGTTCTCAATCTGCTGACTCCGACAATTTTCTTTTTGTAAATCTGCCTTAAAATGCTTGCAGCTCTTTTATGCCAAAAATTCGAATCTTCAATTGGTCTTTTTTTCGAAGCCCCTGATTTTACTAATTTAACCCACTCGGGTTCATTAAATTCAGGAATTTTTTTTAAAGCTTCAGCTAATTTTAAATTATATTCTTGAGCATCTAAATCATATACTGGATTTTCCATTTTGGCACATCTTGCGATGTTAGAAACGCATAGCGTTCAACCTGAAATTCATTAAAGAATTTGATTTATAAATTTATCTGACCGGCTTTCTCCATTTCTTGACAATGATAGTGAATCCAATTATTTTCGAAGTATAATTTCTTCCCAAATTATCCAAAATTTTGTCAGACATTTCTTTGACCTTTTCTTTTTCATGCCCAGCACTTTTCAAAACAGAAATCCTGACTTGGTCGTGAGTTTTGAAATTAATTTTTAAGCTCTCAATAAAATTTTTACTTATTCCATTTTTTCCTATCTGTATTTCAGATTGCCTTATCATAACAAAGAAAGAAAGTTTGATTTTATAAAATAGTCTATCTGCTTCTTTTTCGAGTTATATGTCTAGCATATTCTTCAGCTTGAACATCATTCATTGTTATAGGTATGTTAAGGTCTTTTAGAAATTTTGAAGGACTTTTATACATCCAAGGAGCATCTTTTTCCACGCCCTTATCAGAAATTACATAAAAAAAATCAAAATAAGTATCGTGGCTCATAAAAACATGAAAGGGATATTCCTTCAATGGACTTGTTACAATTAAGGCAGAGCCTATTCCCTGAAGTATGTATTGTCTCATGGAAAATACTCGCATCGGATTTTTTTCAAAAATTGCAAATGCTCGTCTGACATTATCAAGTTCTTGCTCTTCATTTTTTACCCAGTCATTATATAACACGTAACCATTAGGATGTCCGAAAGGCAATTTAACTTCTGGCTCTAATTTTTTCATAAAGCTTCATCAATAATAACCTTTAAATTAATTATTATAGTCGGAAATACGGACAAAGTTAGGGAAAGTCAAGCAACGAAACCATAGATATCGCGCGCGTCGTTAGTTTATCGGCAGAATGAAACCTTCCCAAGGTTTAGAGCCGGGTTCAATTCCCGGACGGCGCATTAAATTTTTCAATCTCCTCTTTTCTTACTTTTATTGTCTTGAAATTTTTAACCCCAAATGTTCCTGTTTTCATTCCTGCCTTTTTATAAATGTCTCTTCCATGAAAAATATTTACATAAATATCTTTCTTGTTCTGTTTCCAGTCTCTGCTGAACTTTGCGCAAAAAATCGCAGCTTCTTTAATGTCGTTTTCGTTTGCTTTCCCCTTTATGTTGACGAAGGGGCTTCCCGCAGCAACTGTATGAAAGACAAGTTCATCCGGAGCAGATTGCTTCACTAATTCTTCGTTAGAATTTTCATCCTTCCCGCCCAAAATCAAAATCCCATTTTTTGTGATTATCTTTCTGAAACTTTTATAAGTGAGATTTGCATTCACAATTTCCAGGCTTTGTTTTTGATTTTTCCAAGTCAATCTCTTTATTGCATCATCATATTCCAACCATTCATAAGTTGAATGCTCGTGCTCATCTAGTTTCACTTTCCCTTTGTTGATTTCGCAAGCATATAATGAATAGGACTGTCCTATAAAACCGGGGCGGTCCGATAATTTTTTCCCGTATCTGTACTTTCCATATATGTTAAATTTCTGAATTTTCCCGATGATTTGCAATCCTGTTTCTTCCCTTATCCCCCGCCCAACAGTTTCTTCTTCTCTTTCATTTTTTTCAACCCCCTCCTTTGGAAATTCCCATCCTTTCCAATGTCGCTTTCTTTTTAATAACAAATATTCTATTTTATTTTTCTCTCTTGAATAAATAACAATAAAGACGGATTTTCGATAATTTGCATTCATATAAATTCCAATGAATAAAAGTTTAAAATACTTATCTGACACTATAATTAATGGAACTAAGAGATAATTTTAATGGAGAGGGAAAAAGAACAAGCCCGAAACTTCCTGATGGATTGAAAAATTTCATAATAGATATTGATGGAGTTGTTTGCGAGGACATTCCAAATGAAGAGCATTGGCGGATGGCTGATGCAAAAGAAATTCCCGGAGCGAAAGAGCAGGTAAATGAATGGTATTCGCACGGGCACATCATTACTTTTTTTACAGCGCGAACAGAAGAGCATAGGAAAATTACAGAAGATTGGCTAAAAACTCACGGCTTCAAATTTTACAAAATAATTTTTGGAAAGCCGCGCGGCGGAAATTATCATTACATCGATGACAGGCCAATCAGGGCAACAACATTCAACGGCAAATTTGGGAATTTAGTAGAAAAGGAAACAAAGATACAAGTTTTTGAAGATTAAATTCTTTTTTTGAAAAAATGAAAAAGGATAACTCTGTAAGCATTTATCAAAGTCCAGAAAATCAAAAATGCCAATACAGCCCCCAATGCCCCGGAATAAAATGTGCCTAAACCCTTTTGAATAAAAAATCTGGTAATAAAATATAATGCAGGATATCCGATAAAAATGCTTATTGGCGCAGCAATTGGCGTATAATATTCCAAATCATGAATCAAATTTCTTAAAGACATTTCTTTTCTTTTTATTTTGTAATATATTTTTGATGATAAAAACAAAGTAGTGCTTCCGATAAACGAGCCTGCAACGCTCAATATCGGGCTCAGGCTTGCCGTTTTAGTTATTAAAAAAGACAATTGCCCTCCGAGTGCAGAACCAAACACAGAACCTATTTCTCCAAAAATTATCTCATCATTAAATTCAAAAAATCTTTTTCTCTTCTCTTGCCTCTTCATTTTAAGTTTTCTTTATTATCGGCCCTGTTTCCGTGTCTTCAATGTAATATCCTTCTCTTCTTATTTTCTCTCTAATTTCATCAGCCTTTGCCCACTTTTTTTCTTTGCGCGCTTTTTCTCTTTCCTCAAGAAGCTTCTGAATATCACGGGGAACAGGGATTTTTTCTTTTTCACCTAACTTTAATCCAAAAATTTTGTCAAAATTTACAGCAAGTTCATATTTTTCAGAATCATTTAATTTATTTTCTCTTAAAATGTCCCATAAAAATGAAAGTGCTTTCGGCATATTTAAATCGTCATTAATTATTTCTAGAAATTGCTTCTTGGCAATTTCAACGTTTTTTTTGTTGACTTTTTGTTTGCTATTTTTTAACTCGGAAATTATATTTTTCAATCTCTTGTATGCATTCTGTGAAGATTCCAGAATTTCAAGGGAAAAATTCAGTGGCTTCTTGTAATGGATAGACAGGCACAGATATCTGAATGATAATGGCAAAAATCCCCTTTCTTCCAGTTCAGATAATGTGAATAATCCGCCCGCACTTTTGCTGACTTTTTTCCCGCCGAACAATAACCATGCGAAATGAATCCAATATCTTACCCAAGGATGAATTCCGTAAGCAGCTTCGCTTTGGGCTATTTCATTTGTATGATGAACAGGAATATGATCCTGCCCTCCCGTGTGAATGTCAAATTGTTTCCCCAGATATTTTGAAGACATGACAGAGCATTCAATGTGCCATCCCGGAAATCCTATTCCCCATGGAGAATCCCATTCCTGCTGTCTTTTTCCCGGCTCTTCTGAAAATTTCCAGAGGGCAAAATCCGTTTTATGTTTTTTCTCACCGATGTCAATCCTTTTTCCTGCCTTCAATTCTTTAATATTTAATCTTGCCAGTTCTCCATAATTTTTCATTTTAGATGTATCAAAATAAATTCCGTCGCTGGTTCTGTAAGTGTATCCTTTCTTCTCTAAAATTTTTATGAGTTCAATCATGCCCTGAATATTTTCAGTTGCTTTTGGCCACACATCCGGGTCAACTATATTTAACTTAATTAAATCACTATGGAAAATTCTGAAATAATATTCTGAAATTTCTTTTGCAGATTTGCCTTCTTTTTTTGCCTCTCTTTCTATTTTATCCTCGCCTGTGTCAGCATCGCTTGTTAAATGCCCGACGTCAGTTATGTTAATTACGTGTTTTACATCAAATCCGTTATAAAGAAAAACTCTTTTGACTATGTCATTTGAAATGTAAGTTCTTAAATTCCCTATGTGCTGATACCAGTAAACAGTCGGACCGCAGGAATACATACCAACTGTCTTATCATGAATCGGCTTGAAAATTTCTTTTTTTCTTGTCAGAGTATTATATATTTTCAGCATA
>CAYXOE010000021.1:0-4044 GCA_964466855.1 Candidatus Woesearchaeota archaeon | reverse complement strand
CATTTTATTTGAAATAAATCTTCAGGTTGCCCTGAGCTTTTCATTTCAATACTACTTTTATTTAGTTTTTAAATATTTAGTTGGGAACGCGGGGAGTTGAACCCCGGACACCATGAGCTTCAGTCATGTGCTCTCCCGCTGAGCTACGTTCCCACTGTAGCGAATAAATATCAGTTTATAAAATTAAAGGAGAATTGTAATTCTCTTTGAGTTTCATAAATCTTAAAAGCGGCCTTACAGCACTTATTTTATGGAAGATTTGATTTTTGAATTGAGAAGAAAGATTTTTCATATTTTATCAGCCATTTATATTTTCATTTACTATTTTGCGCAGAAGTTTTTCAGCAGAGAGACAGCCCTTTTGATACTTATTTTGTTCTTGATAATTCTGTCTTTTGTTGAGTTTTTGAAAATAAGATACAACGCTAAAATCCCCTTCTTTTATGCCCTTTACAGAGAGAACGAAAAAAAAGTGCTCTCGGGAAGCATATATCTTCTTATCGGGACAATAATTGCATTAGCCGTTTTTGATTTCAATATAGCAGTAACCGCTATTTTAATGATGATATTCGGAGATTCTGCCTCTGCCCTGTTCGGGCGGATAGGAAATCATAAAATAAAATGGTTGAATATTTCATATGAAGGAATTATCGCTGAACTTCTGATTGATTTTGCAGTCGGATTTATTTTCCTGAGCAATATTTTCATAATTATTGCAATGGCAATTACTGCAACACTTGTTGAAATATTTTTGAAGTCAATTGATGACAATCTTGCTGTCCCAATCGCAGCCGGATTTGCAGGGCAATCGTTGACGATAATTTTCAGGATTCTTAATATTTGATACAGAACGCTTTTAAAGTTTAAACAATTCAGATATAAAAGAATATGATGTCTCCTGTCGAATTTCATGAAAAATTTGGAATGTTTTTGATACCAAGTTTTGTTTTTGTTGCCCTTGTCTTGGGATTGGTTGTAAAATTTGCATTCCAGTTTGACCCTGTCGCGCAAATTTTATTTTTGCTCAGCATAATTCCTGGAAGCATACAGGTCTTGATTGAGAGTACAATTTCATTTTCAAAAAAAGATTTTGCAATTGATTACATAGCAATTCTTGCGATAGCAGTTTCTGTAATTTCCAATCAGTATTTGGTGGGGAGTGTAATAGTACTAATGATAACGGGCGGAGGCGCATTGGAAAAATATGCGCAGCAAAAAGCAAAAAGTTCTCTGACAGCATTGACAAACAGGATACCTCATGATGTTCTCGTTTATCAAAATGAATTTTCAGAAAAAAAAATTGCGATTGAATCTGTTAAAGTCGGGCAAAAAATCTTCGTGAGAAAAGGCGAAGTTATTCCTCTCGACGGAATTTTGATTTCAGAATACGGGCAGGTTGATGAATCCTCTCTTACCGGAGAGCCCTATTTTGTTGATAAATTAAACGGCGACAAGATAAGAAGCGGGACAGTCAACATGGGCGGTTCAATAATTCTCCGTGTTGCAAAAGAAGACAAGGATTCAACTTACAGGCAAATTATAAACATGGTCCGGAAAGCGCAGGAAGAAAAGTCACCGATGATAAGAATAGCTCACAAATATAACGGATTATTCACAATACTGGCTTTGGTTATAGCAGCAGGCGCTTATTTTATTTGGAGGGATTTCAATTATGTTTTGGCTGTTCTTGTAATTGCAACTCCCTGCCCGTTGCTGTTGGCGACTCCGGTTGCATTAATCGGCGGCATGGGTTCCGCGGCCAAGAAAAAAATAATTGTGAAAAGTTTGAGAAGCATAGAATCTCTTTCCCGTGCAAACACATTGATTTTTGACAAAACAGGGACAATAACATTGGGGAAGCCGGTCTTGAAGCATATAAACGTTATTGATAAAGATTACAACAGGAAAAAAGTTTTGAGCATTGCAGAAGCAATTGAAAGAAATTCTTTGCATCCTGTTGCACATTCAATAATTCAGGAAGCTCGGAAAGAAAAAGTCCAGAGCCTGATTGCATCTGATGTTGAAGAAATTCCGGGAAAGCAAATTTCAGGAAAAATAAAAAATAAAAGATTTACCCTGCTGAGAGGGAAAGAAAATTCTACAGATGACGTGCATTTATTGGAGCATGACGGCAGGGCAGGAAAATTAATCGCAGAATTAATTTTTGAAGATATTCTGAAATCCGACGCAAAAACAATAATAAGAAAATTGGAAAAACATAATATGGATGTTCATGTTTTTACAGGCGATAAAAAGGAGGCTGCAGAGAGATTCAGAAAAATTATAGACATCGATGTTGATATTGAATCTGAAATGTCGCCCGAAGAAAAACAAAATGGAATTAAAAAATTGAAAAGAAAAGGAAAAATTATTGCGATGGTTGGCGACGGAATAAATGATGCTCCCGCTCTCGCGCTCTCTGATGTCGGGATGGTTTTCAGCCATTCAGAGCATACAGCGTCGTCAGAGGCAGCTGACATTGTTTTCCTTGGCGGAAGTTTTTCAGAAGTCTATGATTCAATAAATATTTCGCAAAAAACAATGAAAATTGCAAAGCAAAGCATGTTCATTGGACTGGGGCTTAGTGCTGTCGGCATGTTTTTTGCAGCAGCAGGATTTATAATTCCTATCGCCGGTGCTGTGATTCAGGAAGCCATTGACGTCTCTGTAATTTTAAATTCATTAAGAACTTTGAGAATTAAGAGATGAATTTCCAAATATTTAAAAACCCCATTTAATATACTACTTCATGAAAATAGGTTTATTGATTATTGGCATTTTGGTTGCAATAGCAACTTATTTCTTGCTTCCAAGCCTGTCATTGCCTTCTTATGCAGCTTATGTCGGCTATGGACTTGCAGCCGTCCTTGTTTTGATGGGGCTTTTTGGAAAAAAGAAATTTTAAGTCAAATTTGAAATATTTGGAGAATTGATTGTTATATTTTTGTATGGGTTCGGCAATTCAGATGTGTTGTTTCCGGGCTGGGCGATTGTGAAATTGCCGTACAATAAAATGTTTGGCGGATAATTTATTCCGGAAGCATTTGTTTTGTTTGCCGTTGAATTTTGCACAAAAATTGTTCCGTTGAGGGCATAGCACTGCAATGCTCCCGTATTATTATTTTCATCAATTGCATAGCCGGCATCAGAGCATGTTTGGAAATTAATTACCTGATAAAATATACTTCCTTTTGATTCTTTTATGCATGCGCTCGCTGTTTCATTCCAGGGATAATCCACAAGGCAGCCATGCTCATCTTTTCCGTTTATAACCTGCCCGTGAATCGGCGGCTGCTTGCTGTAAATTAAAAAGTACAAAAGAAGACCGCCCATGACAAAAAGAATAAAAACAATTAATGTAACAACTCTTTTTGTCTCCATAAATTTCAAAATAAGCGCTTATATTAAAGCTTTGTGTATAAAATATTATATATTATATGAAAATATTAATAAAAAATAAAATAAATTTATTTTTATCTCTTTTTCTTCGTGAAAGCACCTATTATCATCCAGATTGCGCCGAGTCCGACTAAGACATAAATAATACTGGAAATAACAGAACCAGTTCCAAATGCCCAGTCAACTAAATTGAAACCAAAGATGCCCACTAAACCCCAGTTAAGGCCTCCGATTACAACCAAGACCCATGCTATCCAATCGAGAGCATTCATCCTTGCCATTGCACACCTCCTTTTTATTTAAATGAAATACTAATCTATACTTTCAGTGTTTATAAATTTTCATAAGATTTAAATAGCTCACTTCTTCAATATTTTTGTAAGTTGGGAAGTTAACTTCGGAACATGGCATTAAATTGCTAAGAAACCAAATATGATTTCTTGTTCTGAGGAAGGTCCGCCCACCACATTAAGGTTGTCTCGTGAAAACGGGATTCTCGTGAGGGAAAGCTCCAGAACAGAAACGAACCTATTAAGTTAGGCTGAAACGGCTGCCTCAACCGGTGCAACCTCTTGAAGGGCTTAGTCGAATGTTAACACGAACCGTCTGACTCAGATTCAGGGTTTGACAGAAGGTGGCCTATTC
>CAYXOE010000020.1:0-9713 GCA_964466855.1 Candidatus Woesearchaeota archaeon | reverse complement strand
CTTAGAAATCCCGCTCTCTTTCCTCAGTTTTATTATGTTATCCACAAAAGTTTCTATTTTCTGCTCATGACTGACAACGATTAATTGCTTAACATTCAGCTGATCCAAAACACCTCGCAATTTGTCCAATTGCTGTTCTGAAAATCCGTCTGTTGGCTCATCCAAAATAACTAAATCCCTTGTTTTTATTCTGCTCAAGAAAGAGTTAATAACCTGATTAAGGGAAAGGCGGTAGGCTAAAGCAATTGCTGTCCTCTCACCGCCAGAGAGATAAGCATAATCCAATTCATAATCCTGCTGCTCTATTATTGGGGTGAAATCGTCGCTAAGCCTGACCTGAAAATTATCGGAGACAAGCATCGCAAACCACTCTGAAAATGATTTTGAAAATTCAGCCTTGAGCTTCACCATGACATTTTTTTCAATCAGAGAAATTACCAGAAGAAAATTTTTTGCAAGCCAGTCCTCAAGCTCATTTAAATAATCAAGCTGTTTTTTCAAAAGTTCAATCTTATTTATTCTCTCGCGCAAAGTTTCAATTTGCTTCGTAAACATTTCAATTTCTTTTCGAAGTTCTGCAACTTTAATCTCGGCATCTTTTTCTTCCAGTTGTGCCGCTTCAAAGTCTCTCTGTTTTTCGTCAAAAATTGCATCATATCTCTTCAATTCAAAAATAGACAAATTCAATGATTCAACATGCTGCCTTAACATTTCAATATCTTTTTCTAGAGTTATATTTACTTTTTGCATCTCGTTCAATCTTTCTTTTCTTTCTTTTGCACTCTCTAATTTTATTTTCAAAATTTTCAAATCAGTAAGAGATTTTTCTTTGAAGGATAATTCGGAATTTATTATTTTTGACTTATCAAGAATTATTTTCTTTTCAGAATCAAATGCTTCAATTTTCCTATTATTCTCAAAAGTATCCGAATGGCAATTATTCAAAATGTTCGCGCGATAAACGGCAGCTATTGTCTGCAGACACGTGGGGCAAATTTCAAGGGCAGCTATCTTTTTTTCAAGTTCTTTATTCGCATCATTTTTTGATTTCAGCGATGCTATTTGAGAATTTATTTCAAGAATTTTGTCATTCAATTCTTCTTTCTCGTGCTTTTTCATTTCGATTTCTCCCTCCAAATTTGCAATTTGATTCTCATTAAATTCTATATTTTCAAGCTCGCTTATCTGATCTCTTAATTGTTCAATTGTTCTCACATTATCAGAAATAGCATTTCGCTTGTTTAATATCATAAAATTCGTCTTTTCAATTTCCTGCTGGAATTTTATTTTTTTCTCTATCTGCAATTCAATCTCGTCTTTTTCTTCCTGAATCTTGTTTCGTTTTTCTTTTTTCAAGAACAGTTCTTTTTCAAGCGATGACAGATTATAATATTTGGTTTCCAACTCTTCTTCTTTTGAAACCAATTCCAATTTATCCTGCTCAAGAGTTTCTGTTGCACCTTCTTTTGTTCTTTTTTCTTCCCTGATTTTTGAGAGCAGCAATGACGCATTCTCCAAAATTTTTTTGTACTTGTCAATCCCGAAAATATGCCGCAAAGTGTTTATTCTAACCTCGGGGTCTTCAATAATTATCTGCTTCATCTCTTCCTGAGGCGTATAAACTGTAAATTTGTAAAGAAGATTTTGCTTTTTTGAGAATTCTTTCGGGTAATTTAATAGCTCCAGGATTTTGCTTTTTAATTCTGTAACTGAAACTTCTTTTTTATCATTGCTATTTATTGAAATTGCGCAATAATCCTGAGAAATTGATTTTCCTCTTTTCAATGTCCGCTCTACGGAAATAATATCTCCCTCAACTTCAAATTCTATTATAACTTTTCCGTCATCTGAACCATTTCTTAGCAATGCATTTCCTCTTTGCCCCGGCTGCAAGCCAAATAAAGCAAATTCTATCCCGAGGAGGATGGATGTCTTTCCGCTTCCAATATCTCCGGACAAAAGTACAGAACCTTCAGGAAAATGCACTTCCTGAAATTCATAACTTCTTATATTTTCCAAGATTATTTTTTTTATTTTCATTGTATTTTTTTATCACTCTTTTTCTATTGTTGGATTATCATGACGCGCATATTAAAAATTCAAAACTTTTTTTGTTTCCGCAATCAAGCGATTAAGAAAAGTTTCTGAAGTTTCGCCCTCCTCTTTTTCAATAGATAATGAATTAAGGAGCAAGGGAATTGAAGCATTAAATTGCGAGGGGTTCATCTCTGAATAAATTTTGATTGTATCATCCTCTATATTTTCAGATTCCTTCACCTCAACTTCCAATTCTATTTCTTTTTGCTTTAATTCATGAGTATTTCGCAGCATGAAATATGCATTTTTCTGATTCAGGAATTCCTCTATTTTCTGGAATTTTATATCAGAAGTTTTTCCAATTTCAAGCTCGCCGCGGAGTTTAAGCAAAACAATCTTATTATCCAGATTCATTTTACCAAGTTCAGAAATTATCATTTCTGTCGCCCGCAATGCATCTTTTATTTCAAACTCAGCGACGGCAACTTCCTTTAATTTCAGATCAATTTTTTTCAAGGGAATTTGCGATTCTGTATTTACCAAATAAAATCTCCCTTTCTGCAAATCCGAGAGCTCCTGAAAATTGTTCGGGAAAATCGGGCCGGCATAAACAAAGCCATTTTTTTCATAATCAACATGAAGATGCCCCAATGCATAATAGTCCGCTTTTGGCAATAAATCTGTTTCAATAGCATCCATGGGCAAATTTCCTTTTGCCTTGTCAATCGTCGTATGCAGCATGAAAATTTTGAACATGCCCGGAGCATCATTGAATTTTACTCTTCGCAAATCAGGAATTTCCAAGCTTGAACGCTTTCCGGGATAGCCGTAAATCGCAACACCCTCGTAAATTGTAGGATTCAATATTATCCTGCCGTTTTTCTCTTCGAAATCAGCAACATTTTTACAAAATCCTGCTTTTTCAAGTACATCCAGAAAAGTTTTTCCGGAAACCGAATAATCATGGCTGCCTGCAATAATAAAACATGGAATTTTCGCTTCTTTCAATTTTCGGAATTCAAGAAATGTTCTCTTAAGAGTTTCAATCGGCGGATATGCCGTATCAAACAAATCCCCTGCGATCAAAACGAAATTTACTTTTTCTTTTATTGCAATATCCAATGCTGTTTCAAATGATTTAAAATTTAAATCCTGAAGCGGCTGCTGTTTCCACCCTCCAAGATGCACATCAGCCAAATGAGCGAATCGGACCATCTTAATACCCCAAATTGTGATAAATATCGCACTATTTAAGGATAATTGTAATAAATTTGAGAATAAGTTATTGCATTAATTTCCAAACATAAATATCTTCAAAGAAAATTTTCTTTTTACCAAGAAGAATTTTCTTATATTTTTGCCAATTAATATTTTTTGTAAACGAAGAAGTCAACAGCAAAATTCCCCCGCTTTTCGAGAGATATTTTTTTGCCTGCCTTAAAAATTCATTAATTATTTCATTTCCTCTTTTCCCGCCCGTCGTATCCTTTTCTTTGTCAAATTTGTCTTCGGGAAGATAAGGCGGATTGAAGATTATAATATCATATCTTTCTTTTAATCTTTCAAAAAGATTTGACTGGATTATTTTTGACATTGGAAATTTATTTTTTAAAAAATTTATTGATGAAGGATTAATATCCACGAGCGTTAAATTCTGGGGGGAGACATCCAAATCAATGCACGTCTGACCCTGAATTCCCGAACCGGAGCCCATATCCAACACTTTTATATTATTCTTATCTTTAAGATTTTGCATTTCTCTTTCTACAAATTCATTTAAGAAAAATGAATCTTCAGCGGGCTGGTAAATTTCAGGCATTGAATATGCTGTTGAAAAATGCTATTATCTGGTTTTTGAACAAATACATCAAGCCAAGGATTCCAAGGAGAACTACAAGCAAAATTATCAGGACTATAGTTATTGTTCTTATTCGAGCATTATAACTCGGATACGCTGAAACTCTGCTGATTTGTCTTTGAATTTTTGGCTGGACTTGGATTGGTTTTTCTTCAAAAATTGGCTGTTCAATTTGCACCGGAACGGATTTTTGAATGACAGGCATTGAAACAACAGGCGCTTGTACTGAAATCGCTGGGATTTTTGGCTTTGGAATTTCAACCGGAACCGAAGGCTTTGGAGTTGGGGGAAAAATTGGCTGAGGCTTAAATTCTGGCTTAGGAGTTGTTTGCATCATTTGCAAAGACTGTGCGGCTTCTTCAATTTCATTTCTTTTGTATCCTGCATTGAAAAAAGAAAGCATTGCTTCCTCAAGAGAATAGCCGCGAGTCAAAGCTGATTTTAATCCGCCGAGAATATCTTTATTTACCATGCATTACCAAGAATTGCAGAATTTAAAAATTGTATCATCTCATAAATTTAGAGTATCAAATATTGTTAAAGAACTCTAAAAAATATACACGCCCGATTCTCGCGAGATGCTAACGGTGAACTTTAAGTTTTTATCATTATCATCCTTCATACAAATATCAAAATTTTAAAACTTTCCCATTAGAAGCAAGATGAACATTTTCATTAGGCTTGTAACCAAGCTCTGATGCGAGCTCCACCATGGGAGTTGTGAGTTTATGCTCCCCGTGAGCAGGAATTAAATGCCGAGGTTTTAGCATTTGAATCAAATCGCGCAAATCCTCGCGGGAACCATGCCCTGAAACATGAATGTCTGACTGGATTCTCACTCCTTTTTTCTTTAATTTTTTATCCATTTCTACCCTTCCTTTTATATTCACATCAACAGGAATCACGCTTGAAGAAAAAATAACATTATCGCCGTCCCTTAATTTTAATGGAGTTTCATCATTGACAATTCTGTCCAGAACGGAGCCTTTCTCTGCCTGATGCCCTGTGCAGACAATCAGATATTTCGCACGATTTTTTTCAACTTTTTTAAGGAATGAATTTACCTGTTTTTTGTATTTGAAAATCCTTATATTCTTTCTGAATGAACATTGCTTGATTCTGATTGCACAATCTACATATCTCTCAAGGCTTCTTCCCAAAAATACAATTTCTCTCCCCGTCTTTTTTCCGAACTCCACAATGCTCTGCAATCTTGCAATATGCGACGAGAAAGTTGAAATGACAAGAGCGGATTTTCTGTCTGTAACTTTTATGGCATCTTCCACTAAATCGCGTGCAATTCTTTCGCTCGGTGTCCTTTTTTCAGTTCCAGAGTAAAGAGAATCTATAATAGCAACGTTAATCCCTTTTTTTCCAAGCTCTTTTAATCTGCTATAATTTGGCGGCTGTCCGATAATTGGATGGTTGTCAAACTTGAAATCCAGTGAATAGAAAAAAGTTTCATGGCTGGAGTGAATGGCGACAAAAACACACTGCAATGTTGAATGAGTCGCATGGACGAATTCAATCCTGTAAGTTCCGCTTTTACCTTTCAGAACATAATTTGCGTTTTCATTAAGCTTGATTCTCTGGTTTCGAAGATTTATCTTCTCATTCCGTAAAGTTGATTCAAGAAATTCAATTGTAAATGGCGTCGCAATTATTCTTGCATTAGGATAACGGTGGGCAATATGTGGAAGGGCTGCAATGTGGTCCAAATGGGCGTGTCCAATTATTATTGCACGGACCTTGTTTCTCCATACAATCCTGTCAAGAACTTCATCGTCAGGCAATGCGCCGATTTTCCTCAATTCTTTTTCAGAAATTGTCCCATCGCCTTCAACTTCTTTTTCCTGCAACTGCAATGCAATAAGCGGCGGCAAAAAAATTCCCGCATCAAGGATGAAAACATCTTCTCCAAATTTCACAGCAGTCATGTTTTTTCCAACTTCGTCATAACCGCTGACTGTACAGATTTCCATAATAATTTAATTTTTATAGATTTCTTAATCTAAATAATTTACTGATTCACCTTCTTTTTCAAAATAAAAGAAAATCGTGGGTTTATATAATTTATGGATTTTTTGCTGACGCTCGCATTTGTCTCGGCTTCGCCTTGGAATAAATTATTAATAATTCATAAGAACGCCGCTAATTATAACCCAAAGTTTTTGTTATTAATATCCAAGAAAATCGTGAGCGTGGCGAACACAAATCGATGGGCGTTGTGAGTGGGGCGGTGAGCAATTTTGCGAGACAAAATTTCACTAATTCACAACGAGCAAGGTTGCGAATTAGGGCGGGAAGAAATATAAATTCCCATTTCTTTGTTTTATTATGAAGTCTTTAAAGCCAAGCATGCGAGAAAAGAAAAGATATCTTTTTGTTAAAGGAAATCCCAATGAAATAGAAAAATCCATTCTGCATTTTATCGGGGTTTTTGGTTTGGCGAGAACTTCGTTGGCTTTCATAAAAAAAGAAAAAGATTCTGCCATCATTTCTGTAAATAGAGAAGCTCTGAACGAAGTTCGAGCATCATTAGCTGTTTCGCCTGAAAAATTGGAAGTTTTGCGAGTAAGCGGAACGTTGAAGGGGTTGAGGGGAAAGTTGAAATGAATGAAAAAGCCAAATCAATAAATAAGATAGATTATGCTGGAGTTATTCTACATAGAGATAATAAATTCTTACTCCAATTACGAGATAATCGAAAAAATATTCCTAATCCAAACAAATGGGCAATCTTTGGCGGTGGAGTAAAAAGGGGAGAAAAGCCAATAAAAACAGTTCTAAGGGAAATAAGAGAAGAATTAGGCTTACAACTTATTCCACGAGATGTTAAACCAATCATGACAATTCGATTATTCGGAAAAAAATATTATATATTTAAATCCTTACTTAAAAAAGATCCAATATATTTAACACTACATGAAGGGCAGGATATGAAACTTTTTTCTAAAAAAGAGATTCTTTTAAATAGAAATGTTTTAAACACTGTCAAAATCTTTTTTCTAATTTATTTCATTTTAAATCATCGAGTAAAATACTGATGCAAGGAGTCAGTAATATCTCTCCTTAGCAAATCTAACTTTTCAGCGCATCTACTATCAACAGCTTTTTCTAAATTTCTTTTAGATTTAAGAAAATAATTATCGACCTTATTTTCTATGTCATCAAAGACGCCTATTTCTCTTAATTTATTATAAAGAGAAATGAATTCTTTTTCTGATAAAACTCTTTCAGTATAGTCTTGTGGATTAAATGATTTATCTTTCTCTGAAGCTAAAAACATTACAAGAGGAATGCGCCCTCTTTCCAATTCATATCCTCTCCCCCTTCCATGTTCTCCCATTAAATCCCTTATTTCTTCATATATACCAAAAGAGATTCCGGAATTGTATCCGTATCTGAATACATTCCATATTTTGAGCATATTTCTTGTAGCAGTGGTTGCGATTAATGCTAAAGGAAGCCCTAATGTATAGCCATTAACTTTGGATATAGAATTAAGTACCTCTGTTGAATTCTTAGGTTTCTCAACATCCATATTTATTGCTCCACTAAAAACTTGATCAAAATATCTAAATCTGCTTGAAAAATCGATAACGTTTTCTAAATAAGGAATCATTCTAAACATTCCAAGATGAGTTGAATATTGGGAAGCGAGAGCTTGCATTTCTGAACCAAATTCGAAAAGGTAGGTAGTTTCATTATTTCTGATATTATGGCCATCTAGAAGGTTGTCCATTAAAACTAAACCACCCGCGTAAATTTCTAATCCACTTATTAACCTTAATCTATCTTTTTGATTGAATTTTCCTCCTAATCCCCTATGAACATAATCTGCAAGGATGCCTTTTAAAAAAGAAGACGTATTAGCTCTTTGAATTAAAATTTTTCTAATTTTTTCATTAGAAATTTTAGAGAAGGATTTCAAAATTTCTTTTCTTATTTTCTCTTTCAGAGGTTTTGTTTCTTCAAAGAACAGTTTAGACATAATCGGATAGGAAGAAATTATTTTATAAATTTTTCTATAGTTGTAACTTATTAGTAAAGACAAAGGTGATTATTAAAGCATCCACAATCTTTTTAAATCACAATTTCCCTCTAAAAACAGAGAAAAAGGAAAAATTTAATTAAACATATTATAATTTCTCTTAACACAAAATGGATATCGACATGCAGCACCAAACAATGGGTTATGACCGGACAGCTACAATGTTCTCTCCGGATGGACACCTGTTGCAGGTTGAATATGCTGAAAAAACAATCAGATTAGGAAGTGCCAGTATAGGAATGGTTTGTGCAGACGGAGTTTTCATAATCGCGGACAAGAGAATTGATGACAAATTAATTATCCCTTCATCTGCTTCAAAAATCTCAGAGATTGATTCTCACATAATTTCAAGCACGGCTGGAATAATGTCTGATGCCCGAGTTTTAATTGAAAAAGCTCAGATACTAGCACAGCAACACAGAGTAACTTATGATTCTCCAATAGAACCTGAAGTCGTAATCAAAGAACTCGCAGACATGAAACAGCAATTCACCCAATATGGCGGTGCACGACCCTACGGTGTTTCATTGATTGTTGCAGGAGTTGTTGAAAAAAAACCAACACTTTTCACAAGCGATGTAACTGGAAATTATTTCTCATATTTTGCAAATGCCATCGGGGAAAATGATGAAAGAATAAAAGAAAAATTAAGAGAGAGTTACAAGAAAGACTTGACAGTAAAGAAAGGAGTGAAATTGGCTTTGGATATTTTCAAGGAAATTCAGGGCGAGAAATTCAATCTTGACAGATTTGAAATGGCTTATGTTAGAAATGACAAAGAAAAACTCGAAAGAGTTGTAGGCGAACAATTAAAAGATTTTATAACTGAAAAAGCTGAAAAGGTTAAGAAAGAATAATTATGGCAATGGGATTAGCAGATAAATTAAAAGAACAATTTCTAAAATTTTTCAAAAAATCAGATGAAATAAGTGTTGACGATACTCTTGTAGTAATTCAGACAGATAATGAGGATTATTCATACGCATTTAAAGCATGCAGAGATATTCTTATGTTGGGGGATATCATCGGCACACAAAGACAGGGTGAAGAGACAATTAAGAGAATCTTAAAGTTAAATGAAGCTGCCGCAAGAGAAGCCGGATTTTCACAAGTTAATTATGATGCATTTGGCATCAACGATAGAGAATTTGCAAAACAATTAGGATATGTTTTTGAAGGAGATAATTATATTGGGGTAAAAAGATTATAAAAATGACAGACACAACTGCGAGAATTAAAAAAGCAGGAAAAAATTTTGAAATCAGGGTTGATTTGGATGAAGCTTTGAAATTTAGAAAGGGGTTGTCTTCTTCAACAGGCGCTGAAAGCGACAAGATTTTTTCTGACATAAAAAAGGGGCAGATTGCTTCTAATGTTGACTTGAAATTTGCATTTGATACTTTAGATTCTTCGGCAATAATTGCAGAAATTGTAAAGAAAGGGGAAATCCTCACAACCCAGGAATTCAGGGATGAAGAGAGAGAAAAGAGAATAAAACAAGTTGTTGATTTTCTTGTGAAGAATGCGATTGACCCAAAAACAGGGCGCCCGCACACGCCCGAAAGAATTAAAAATGCACTTGAACAGGTACATGTGAACATAAAGAATATACCGATAGAAAACCAAATTAAAGATATTCTTGATGAAATAAGTAAAATTATACCAATAACAGTTAAGATGAAAAGAATCAGAGTTACTGTTCCTGCCATACACACCGGCAAAGTTTACGGCGTGATTGCTCCTTACAAGCAAAATGAGGAATGG
>CAYXOE010000019.1:0-9735 GCA_964466855.1 Candidatus Woesearchaeota archaeon | reverse complement strand
GCATCAATGCCAAAGCAATAAATAGTATTACTAAAAAAAACACTCTTTTCATTATTTATCTAATAAGAAATAATATATAAATTTATTGAAGTTTTTCAATTTTCTTTCTTTTTAATTTAATAAATAAAATAATTAAAATTAATGCTAAAATTCCTGAAAAAGAAATTAATCCAATTTTTATTGACCCAATATTCTGAATTGTTTCCCCTGAAATTAAATTAATTTTTTCAATCAATGAATTTCCAGTTATTTGCAAATCAACCCATGTCCCAATTCCATATGAAGAATTCTGAAGTTTATACATTAAAACTCCATAATAATTTCCTGAATTTTTTGATGAAAGGCAAATTTTATATTTCCCAGGATTTATCAAAGTTGGAAAACTTGTGTTTATTTTTAATGAAGAAGAATCAAATTTATAATCGGACAATATTTTGCTGTCAATTCTGCTCCATTTTATCTGCCCTTCGAATAATGAAGAATTATCTCCAAAAATAGAAAAGTCTCTGCAGATTAATTCATTTCGCTGGCCATAGAATTCTAATTTTTCTGGTGAAATTCCTATGCTTATTGCTGAAGAGAAAGAAACAGATATTATCAGGACAATTAAAAATAAAAATAATTTCATGCGGGCATTACCCAGATTGTAAGATTTGTAGAAAGATTCATTGGCGCGGAAATTGTTTTATTGTATCCTGATAAATCAAGTTTTATGCAAAAATTATATATTTCTCCATTATGAAGAGAATAATTTTTTGAATGAGAAAGTATTTGAGATGCCCATTTACTAATATTAGTCCATGAAGAAGAACAGCCTCCACTTGATAACTTTATATAATTAAATTCATCGAGGCCATTATTTATAATACTTATTTGGGTATCTAATGTCCCAATATTTGTAACTGTTATATTTTTATATTCTGTTTCATACCCTTTTGTTATTTCTCCTAAATAAATATCATTTGGTGAAATTTCAACCATTGCAACAGGCTCATCAACACTGACAGAAACTCTCAATGTTGAATTTTGATATTGATCAGAATTTATCGTTGGAATAAATGAAATAGAATAAAAAAGAATCAGCCAAACTAAAGAGATTATTACCCAGAAATTACGTGTCTTTTTTTCACTCATTTATTTTCGTAATTTTTCAATGCTGCTTTTATATTTTTCAGCAGCTGATCCATGCTTTCTTCAAGCTGTTCCTTGTTTTTTGTTCCTGTGCAAACGAGTTTTCCGTTGGTAAACAATAAAAAAGTTGCATTTGGTTCTGATAATTTGTAAACCAATCCCGGGAATTGCTCCGGCTCATATTCTGTATTTTCCATTTCAAGTGCAAGAAAATTAAGATTCAATTTAAGATTGATTGTCCCTGAAGCCACAATATTCTGCACTGTAATCTTCGGTTTTGTTGTAACATTAACATTTATTTTTTTCAGCTGCTTTATGACAGCGTCGATAACTTGCCTGACCTGCGCAATTGATTTTGTTCCAGTGCAAACGAGATTTCCCGATGAAAAAACAAGAACAGCCGACTTTGGTTCTTTCACACGAAGAACAAGCCCAGGAAAAGTGTCTGGATTATATTCTGTATTAGGCTGCGTTCTTGCCAATTTTGTCAACGGAACTGGCTTTTCCAAAGAAGTTGTCGCAACAATATTTTGAATTTTGTAATTTTTTGCCGAGGATTCTTTCTGCATTATTTAAATACAAAAAGTTCATTTATAAAGGTTTTTAGATTACATTTGTTTATCTAATATTTTGGACTTGAGAATGGTCCTGCCGGAGGGCCGCGGGGGGCAAATCTTGGCTGATTGCTCGTTTTTCCAAAATCACTTGAGGGAGATTTTTTTCTAAGGCGCATTAAAATTACAACAACCCCTATAACGCTTACAATTATTATGCCAATGACAGCATAAAATGCAGACGAAAGCGAAAACGCAGAGGCTCCTGTTTTTGATGAAGACGCATTTGTTGTAACTGAGCTGCCGACAACGCAATCCCGTCTTTGAACATCTACTGGCGCACAGCTATTTATGTCTGTACATGTTCTTGTCTGAGTCCCATTAGTGCATACTGCAGGAGTCCAAGCACTACAGTTCCAATTTGTTTCGCATATGCATGACTGATTTGTAGGGGGAGGTTGTCCTGCTGTAACTCCGCAGCCATAAAAATCATTTAATGTAACTGTCTGTGTCCCATTTATGCAGGGAGTTAGAGTTGTAATATTCCATTTTGGAGTGCATGTTGGCGGTGGGGGATTTTGATTCCCGCCTGGATTAGGATTGTATGAAGTATTTATTATAAATGTGTAAAGAGGGGTGGAATTGGTATTGTTTACAGTATCGTAGACTGTTGCATTTGCGTAATATGTCTGGCCATCTATTAAGCCTATATAATTCATGAAGAAGAAAGTTGTATAGTTGCCTGCTGTGAAGTTGGTGAAGTTTGTTTGAATAAGATTGGTTGAATTGTAAAGATAAACTGTGATATTTTTAACGCCTATTCCCGAATCATTTGCAGAAATATTTAATGGCAGATATGTTACTGTGGATATTGAATTATTTGCCGGAGTCGGGGGAATAAAGCCGATAGATGGCGCAATCGTATCATTAATTGTCACATTTACGACTGTCCAATTTATAATGCCCGGAGCAGTGGAATTGTCCAACGTGGAGACATTAATGCTGAAATTTCCGACATAATTTGCAGTTGCATTAAACCAAAAATATCCTATTGATATGTTTCCTACTAAATAATTGGAAGAAAGATTGGTAAAAATTAAAGTTGAACCGCTATTTGTAATGCTGACATTTGGATACATGCTGGCATTAAGATTTGCTATATTTATCGGTCCTGACAGATTCGTTATATTGACTTGAGTTATATTTTTCGATGTACTTGCATCACTGACACTTACATTAAATAAAGTATAATTTCCTGCCTCGCTCGAGGTCGGATTAATTGTAACTGTTTGCGAAACTGCCCAAATAAAAGCAATAAAGAAGATAACTAATATTGAAAATAAAATTAGAACATTAAAATTCCTCTTTTTCATACTTAATATATTGAATTGGGGTTTATAAATTATTTTCCCTGCCGCTCATAATCTCTCTTTACGTCGTCAAGTGCCTCTATATCATCTGGAGAGCGATCTGTTCGCAATGAAGCAAGGCGTGGAAATCGCAAAGCAAAACCTGATTTATAGTGCGGAGATTTTTGGATTTCCTGATAAGTAACAGTCACAACAATTTTTGGTTTTGTTTCAACCTCTCTCCCCTGCTCATGAACAATCAACGGTTTCAAAAGTTTTGTCAATTGTTCAAATGATGTTCCCTCTTCTTTTTTCTCTTTTATTCCTGTCCCGACTTTTCCGATTTCAAGATATTCATTTCCTTTTTTGCATGCAAGAATAAAACTTGACATCCAACCAGAACGTTTTCCTGTTCCATATTCTGCACCAATAATGACCAAATCCATCTCTCTTTCCTCTGGCTTTATTTTCAGCATGAAACCAACTCGGCTTCCTGGCTGATATGCTGCATCAAGACTTTTCATCATTATCCCCTCCTGATTGTCTTTTAACGCCTGCTTGTAAAATTTTTCAGCTTTGATTTCATTATCTGTAATTATTTGCTCTGCTGTTTTTATTTTGTATTTGTGATTTTCAACAATCTGCCTTACTAAAGAAGCCCTTCCTTTGAATGATTCATGAAGATAAGTCTTTCCATTATAAAATAAAATATCAAATATGTCCACCTCAACCGGAAGTTCATCCTGCAATTTTTCAATGTCATATTTTCTCTTTATTCTCTGGCTTATTTCCTGGAACGGGCGATAGACTTTTGTTTTCTTGTTATAGCCAACAGCCTCGCTGTCCAGAATAAATGAGTTTCCTTTCACGTATTTTTTTACAGAATCAACAACGTCTGGAAATTGCTTTGTAACATCTTCCAATCTTCTTGTATAGAGTTTTATTTCGCCATCTTTTTTGTGAATCAGCATCCTGAATCCGTCGTACTTGTATTCTATTGCACACGGCTTGCCGACTTTTTCAAAACCCTCTTTTATCGTTTTTGCTTTTTGAGCAAGCATCACTTTTATCGGTCTGCCAACTTGCAATTGTATTTCTTTTACATTTTTCAATTCCCCTTTTTTGACTATCTCAAAAACTTTCGCAATGTCATTTGTTTTGTCAATTGCAGATTGAATATGCTCTGACGCTTCATCTTTATTTTCAAAAAATGCAGAAGCCATCGCGTCTCTTATTGTGCTTTCCTGAATTCCAATCCTTAGGTCTCCAATCAACGTCCTCACAAGATAAAGTGCCTCAAGAGAAGATGCAGAAGTCAGTAACTCGGTTATCAGGGAAATTTTTTTATCAATTGTGCCTTTTCCCTCGAGTTCTGGAAGTTTTCTCAAATTCTCGATAACTCTTTCTGTTGTTAATTCATGGCTTTCAAGCGTGTACTGCTTCTTATTTCTGATTAAATTTTCTGAGACTTTTCCTAAATCTCCGAAGGATTTCCATTCCTTAACTATTCGTTCTGGTGAAATTCCGGTTGCTTTTGAAATTGCTTTTATTGCAAGCTGGCTGCTTATTCCAATTTCACGCTGGTCATACTCTGGAAAAATTCTTCCAAGCAGGAGGTACAAAATGTCTTTATCATTCTCTTTCAAATCTCTCAAAAAATCAGAGAGAATTTTTATTTTTTCAAGGCGTTTTGTCGTTTGTCCAAGAGAATTATAAAGTTCCGCTAATCTTTCATATCTCATCTATATAAGAAGGCTGACAAGTTTTTAAAGATTGAGAGGCTAATAAAAAAATGGAAAGAAAAGAGTGGATTCTATATTTCATCACAATAATTTTGTCATTGACGCTGTTTTTCGTTATTATCCTATTTTTACAAGAAAAGCAATATTATTCTTTGCTTTGGATAAGTTATATAACTCTTGCTTTAATTATAATCGGAATCATTAAAAGAAATGCTAATTTAATCCTGAGCCAGCTAATAATTATTTTAATACCTGATACAATCTGGACAATTTATTTCATTATATCAATAATTGACAGAAGCAGGTTAGCTGTCCCGACAATATTTTTTAATGTTGCAAATTTTTTACAGGGAATTTTGTCCCTTTTGCATATTTATGTGATAATTTTTGCATTTATTGCTCTTGCGATAATAAAAGTAAAAAATGATTATAAAATTTTACTGATTAGTTTTTCTGAAATCATAATCGTATTTTTGTTAATGATTTTAATACCTGGAAATAATGGGATAAATTGCATGCCGACGCCTGTAAATTGTGCTGCAATAACTTTACCAAATTTTATCCCGTATCCTCTATTTCTGATTTTTTCAGCATCACTGTTTATACTAATTTCTTATTTTGTAATAATTTCAATTCCAGTCTTCATGAAAAAAGATTAATAATTCTCGCATTTAAGTACATCGAACACGTTACCCAAACCTGAAGTACCACAATAGGTAGTTTTCCCGCCAGGAAAACAACTCCATTCCTTACCAATAGTACTACAACTGGAATAGGGTACACATGTGTCACAAAAGGCAATACAAGGATTTTCACATCTAGATACTCCTCTGTCTATCCATTGGCAAGAGCAAGTATAACTTGTTGCAGGTTTTGGCTGAGGGCAATAGCTGTCAGCAACTGCACTTCCGCTACTGCTATTCAAACAAGTTACTGTTCTAGTATTAGTGCCGCCACAATAGGTTGTTGGGCATCCTGCCCATGTTCCTGTTGACCATGAATATGTTGGGGGAGGCAAAACAGATGAAAGCAAATTAAAATTAGTATCAAGTGCATACTGAAGAGTCATAAAGCCAGATGTTGTAGAAATATTAATATATTTTGCATATTCACCCCCAGCGGGAATTGTGGAACCTCTTTTATAATTTATTGAATTGCTTGGCGTCGCAAATAAATTATAAGTTATGAAGTCCTGCAAGGTTACATTGTAGCCGCTTACAGTCATCAAGATTTGATTTGCAAGTTCATATGGGGAGTTTGCTGGAAGAGATGTTTTTGGAATATTAGATGGACTCGTTCCTTTGAAATACCCATAATCAATTGCAGATTGTAGAGTTATATATTGACCACTTCCAACGGGGATGAAAACCTGTGTTGAATTGTGCCCCGGATTTACGGGCTGAACAGTTCCTGTTGTAAGTGCATAAACTCCAATGCCTATCGCGCCAATTATTAATATCGCAAAAACAATATAAAAAATTTTATGTGTTAAATTAGAAGCAACATTCCACCTCATAGAAAATTTAAGAACAAATTATATATAAACTTAACTAAATTATTTCCCCAATCTTCCTCTGGCTCTTACAGAAGGCCGGACTTTCAATTGCCTTGATTTGCTTCGCAATCCTCGTGATTTTTTTCCTGCACTTGTAAGCCCTCTGAAAACTCTTTTGCTGTTTGCTGATTTTATTATCCAATTTATTGTTTTATCGTTTTTTATTTCCGGCATTTGGGGATCAACAAGAATAACTTCGAAAAAATAATGCATTCCATCTTTTCCAATTTGATAGGAATTCAAAACTTCGAGATTCCTGAATTTCCGGGCTGCTCTTTGTTCTGCAATCCATTGATAATTCATTTTCAGGTTTTTTCTTGTATGCAAACGCTTGCTTCTTCTTCCTGCATTTGGCCGTGTCCTTTTGTGTCCGCCTCGCAGCAATTTTACTCTTGCAATAACAAAACCTTTTTTTGCTTTATATCCAAGTTGCCGCGCCCTGTCAATTCTCAGAGGCTTTGAAACTTTTACAACAGAATTAGAATTTCTCCAATCTATCATTCTTTGCCTGAGAATTTCCGCGTTCGGTTTTTGCCATGCTTTTGCAACATAATGATACATTCCTTGTGACATGATTTATGAGAGAAAATTTGATTTAAAAAGTTTTGTCTTGCAATTCTTACAATCTTACAGGAAGGAAATGTTATGAGAAAAACCTATCAAATCTTCGCGTGTGACAATCGCGAATTATGACTTTTATTGAAAAAGAGGCGATATTAACCTCACGTTAAAATCATCTCAATCTCAATGTTTCCAAATTTCTCGGGACATTTGTTTCAACATGATTCATTTTGTAAAGTGTTGAAGACAGGTCAAGACATTTTGAAACTTCACCGTGATTAATCATGATTCTTTTTGGCTTTGGCCTCATATTATTAAAAAAAGAAATTATCTCTGTCCTGCCTGCGTGAGCACTCAAACCCGCGATTGTATGAACTTCCATATTTATTTTAACAAATTCTTCTTTTCCTTCTGAATTCATTTTTGTTTCTTTCAAGCCTTCCTGGACCTGCCTTCCGAGAGAACCGACTCCTTGATAACAGACGAAAATTATTGAATTCTTTTCATTGCCTGCGAATTCCCTGAAATATTCGACAGATGCTCCGCCGACAAGCATTCCTGAAGTTGCAAGAACAATGCATGGTCCGCCTTCGATTACATTTTTTCTTTCCATTGGAGAACCGACTCTTGAGAATATTTGAGAAGTAAAGGGATTTTGGTCCTGGAAAACTTTTGTCCGCACGTTGCTGCTCAGAAAATCAGGATAAGCTGTATGAATTGCATTAATGTCCCAAATCATTCCATCGATATAAACAGGAACTTCTGTCAATTTTCCCTTTTTCATTGCATCTTCAATTATCAGCATTGTTTCCTGAGCCCTTCCGAGCCCAAGCTCCGGAATCAAAACCTTCCCGCCCCTGTCAATTGTTTTCTTTATTACATCAAGCAATTTTTCTTCTGATTCAATTCTTGGCGCGAGGACATCTTCTTTTGCACCATAAGTCGCTTCTGTAAGAACTGATTCCACTCGTGGAAAAGATGCTATTGCGGGGTCTAACAATCTTGTTTTCAAATATTTGTAATCTGCAGAATAAAGAAAATTATGCAAGCCATTTCCAATGTTAAAATGAACCATTGCACTTCCGAGGGCGTGCCCGGAATTATAAAATGTCAATCTTATATCCGGTGCAATGTCTGTGACTTCGTTGAAGTTCAAACAAATTGTATGCTTTACCATTTCTTTAATGTCTTTTGAACTGAACAAAGGTGTTGCGGCCTGCTTGTATGCGACGCCAATGAAATCCAAGGAAGTAAGAGCTGCCAAGTCACGCGTGGGAACAGTCATGTATGTTGGGCCCTTATAACCCATTTTATAAAGATAAGGAAGCAACCCAACGTGGTCCAAGTGCGCGTGGCTAATGACAACTGCATCAATTTCATTTATATTAAATTCAGGGATATTGAAATGAGGAAATCTTTCATCACCCTGCGAAGCAACATCAATCCCGCAATCCAAAAGTATTTTTGAGTTTGGCGTCTGCAAAAGCAAACAACTTCTTCCAACCTGCCTTCCGCTTCCAAGGAAAGTTAATCTAACCCATTCTTCCATTTTTTCTGGATTCCATTCCTTGTAGATTTTCTCGCCTATAGAATTCAAGAATTTTCTCCGGTAAGCTGAATTAGAATAAAGAACTTCTCTTATGCTTTCCGTAATGTTACTTTTTATGGCTGGAGAACGCTGCACCTGAGGCGTCCAAAGAGTTTGTTTTCTGATGTCTGAAAAAAGAGAACCCATCTTTCCAATTACGAGCCCGGGTTTCTTAGCTTCAATGACGACAATGCTTCTATGCTCATCAAAAAGAATATCTGTTATTTCTGCTTCTTCAGGAACAATTTTTCTAATTATTTTTTTTGCCTCTTCCTGCTCTGTAAGAATTTTTTCGTCGGCGCGGAGCTCGACTCTTTTCTTGATTTGTTCCACTATCTCTTTCATTTTTCCTTCCCCCTCTCGGAAGAAATTCTCGTTATCAGTGTAAAGAACAATATTGGCACCTTCAAAATTGGCGTCAGTTATTTTTGCATTTAATTGCTCTTTAATGCTTTTCAGAATATCTGTCATTTTATTTTCAATAGAATTTTTTTCATTTTAGAAATATGATAAGTAATAATTTATTCGCCGTAATTCGGCTTTATTTCCTGCTCTACCGCTTTTTTAATTCCATCTTTTGTAATGGTAAAAACATCAATTCCGAATCCGCTTCCGACATCTCTTTGCGTTGAGGATTTTATTGCTTCTTTTGCTAATTCAATTCCCTCTTTGACTGTCATGTCTTTCTTGTATTGTCTTTCAAGCAATCCAAGAACATAAGGCATTCCTGAACCGAAATTTGCGTCGTAATCTTCAACTTTGTAAATCCCGCCAATTGGCTCAACAGAATATAGCTCAACTGTTCCATTCTCATTAAAGCCTGCAAGCAAAAAACCGGCCATTTGCTGCATTGACGGATTTCTTGAGCCGGAATAATTCAATTGACCCAGCAAAGAAGCAGACTGCTTTATTGTGGGCCTTGATTTTGAACGCAATTCTTTTAATTTTAATTCAGCTGCCAAAAGTCGGGGAACACGTTGAATATCGACGCCATAGCCTGTCCCGCTCATAACCAAATAATCATTTACGGGAAATACCTTTCTCTCATTTTTGGCATAAATAATATTCCCTGCTGTAATTTGCCTGTCAGCAGCCATTACAATCCCGTCTTTGCAAACGATTCCCAGAATAGTAGTACCTGTTTTCAAAATTGAATTCTTTAATTCTTGATCCATTTTATTTACAGAGAATATAACCTCAATATCACTAGAACTTATAATTTATTGTGGATTGGGAGTTTTATAAACTTTATGGT
>CAYXOE010000018.1:7825-10567 GCA_964466855.1 Candidatus Woesearchaeota archaeon | reverse complement strand
GGTGATAAATTAAAATGGCACCTGAAAAGCAAAGTGAAAATCATGAAAGAGAATACGTGATTCCACTTAGAATAAAATGGAAAAGAGTTCCACGTTACAAAAAAACAAATCGTGCAGTGAAAGCAATAAAAGAATTTCTTGCCCAACATATGAAAATAAGAAACAGGGATTTAAGCAAAATCAAGCTCGACAAATTTCTGAACGAATATGTATGGTCAAGAGGAATAAAAAATCCTCCTTCAAAAATAAAAGTCAAGGCAAAAAAAGAGGGGGATAAAGTAAGAGTTGAACTTTTCGAATTACCATCTGATTTGAAATTCAAGAAAGCAAGAATAGAGAGCAGGAACAAAAAAGCAATTGAAATTGCTGAAAAGAAAAAATCGGCGCTTGAAAGATTGAAAGAGGCAAGAGAACAAAAAGTTGAGGAGAGCAAAGCAGAAGTCGGCGGGACTGAAAAAGAGAAAGAGGAAAAAAAGGCTGCAACTGTTGAAGCTGGAAAAGAGATGGAGAAAGAAGCTGCAAAAGTCTCAAAGAAAGAAACCAAGATATCAAAACAGCCAAAAAGGCAATTCAGGCAAGCCTTGCAGAAATAAAATTAATAATTCTTTGAATGAACTTGTGAATCGTAAATAACGCCTTCCTTATCTGCTCGGCAATCCAAGATTAAAGTCGATTTAAAACCACGTGTTTCAGGTGAGGACATTTCAGGATATTTAGGATTCAGGGGATGTTCTTGCAAATAATCTTCAAGAAGAGATTTCGCCTTATTTTGATTTTCAGCACAAACTATAGCATCGTTAACTGAACGAAAAAGAGTCATATAGTGAATGTGATAGATTGGAAAAGTTTCAACCATAGTTTTTCTTAAAATTAATCGCTTTAAAATAATTTAGTTATAATAAAATATATTATTTCAAAACTTTTCCTGTTTCTTTATACCAAAGATACAAATCAAGTTCGCCTAGGGACAGATTAGCCTTATCAGCAATTTGTTTTAATAGATATTCAATTTCCAAATATTTTTTAGGGGTAAGAGATTTTGATTTGGGTTTTTCAATCAATCCGAACTTTTCGAGCAAATCCAAAATGTGGAAGTCAATTATTGCAACATTTTTATAGCCAATATTTCTTAAAAAATGACTTGATTCTTTCATTCCGAGCCCTTTCACATTTTTCGCAAGCCAGTTTCGCGCGTCTATTTCAAATTTGAAATTACCTAGAATTTCTTTCAAATTATTTTTGTATTTTCTCGCTTCAACAATAAATTTTGCTCTCGCATTCGGGAATCTGTGCCCAAGCTCTGCAAGTTTTTTTGCGAGCTCATTCTCGGATAAATCAAAAAAACCATTATCAATTTCATTCTGTATTTTTATTCCGCCAAATGCATTAAAATTTGCAGTCAATAAGCAAAAACACAGCTCTTTGAAAATTTCATTATTACCTTTTCTTCCAAGCTCCTCAAATTCTTTTATTCGCGAATCAATAATCTTTTTTATTTCCGAATGCTTAAGTTTTTCAATTTCATGAATTAACTTTTCCATCTTGAATTCAAAATCAAAAAGTATTTAAATTTGCCATATTTATTTACATAGAATGGTATTATATAATTCATTATACAATGTGTTGGGAATAGCGCCCACTGTAATACTATTATTTGTTTTAATTTTGGCTTGGGACGCTGTATGGAAAGGAATTGCTTTGTGGAAAAGCGGGAAGAACAAACAATTAGTTTGGTTCATTTTTATTTTCATTTTCAATACGATTGGAATTTTGCCAATAATATATCTTTTATTTTTCCAGAAAAGAGAAAGGCATGTGAGACACGCAAGAAGGCGTAGAAGAAGATAATTATTTAGTGGAATTCTTTATCTCATCAATTATTTTATTTTGCATTTTTCTGCTGTAGGTTTTTCCGAACCGAACAAGAATTGAATTGATTCGTTTCCAATATTTTTTCGGGAAAAGAATTCTTAAATCATGTTCAATTTTATGCGGATTTTGATTTCTCGTCCATCCGAATTTTTGTGATATATATGCAACGTGAGTATCAACCCCGACTGCGTCATTTCCCATTTCAGTTAAAAAAACATTCATAGTTTTTCTTCCAACGCCTGGAAGAGACAATAATTCATCTTCTTTAAGCGGAACATTTCCATGGAAATCCTTAATTATTTTTTGTGAGCAGTTAATTATATTTCCTGATTTATTATTGTAATAGTTTATTTGATGAATTATTTTTTTAACGCCATCAATATCCGCATTTGCCAATTTTGGCGCTGTTGGATATTTTCTAAATAATTTTTTTGCAACCTGGATTGTTTTTTCATCCCTTGTGCGCGCAGAAAGGATTATTGCGATAAGTGTTTGCCATGGGTTTTTCCATTCTTCTGCAGCTAGGCGCATATTCTTTGAATGCTTCCCGAGGAATAAAAGTTCTTTTATTGCATACTCTTTATCCATTAATTAATATAGATTACATTTTTAAAAAGGTTTCAGAATATTATATTATGAGTATAGAGAAAATTCATGAAGAACTATTGAGACTAGGAAACAAAGAAAAAGGCGAACAAATTAAGAAATATCTGAAATCTCCCTATTCTTTTTACGGAATAAAAGTGCCTGAATTAAAAAAATTGGCTAAGGATTATTCTTGCGTGGATTTTCCAATGGTAACAAACTTTTTCAATATTTTATGGAACAGCGGAAACCATGAAGAAATGAGCATTGCACTTTTTTTGATTG
>CAYXOE010000018.1:0-7725 GCA_964466855.1 Candidatus Woesearchaeota archaeon | reverse complement strand
AAAAATATTGAAAAAGCAAAAACATGGGACCATATAGATGAATTATCCACTCACATTTTAAGTGAAATATTAAACAACAATTATGAATATGCTAAAGAAATCAAGGAAATGAGCGGGAATAAAAATCCATGGATTAGACGAACGAGCATTGTTTCGACATATCCTTTAATAAAAAATAATAAGATTGAATTGACTTTGAGACTTGCTGAGAAATTAGTTTATGACATCGACATTTATGTACAAAAAGGAGCCGGCTGGATGTTGAGGGAAGTTGGAAAGAAAAATAGAATTGCATTGCGAGAATTTTTGCTTATGCATCTTGATATGAAACCTTTTGCATTTTCTTATGCGACGGAAAAAATGAAAGAAATGCGGGAAATAAGAAAAAAATGGCTGGAGGAAAAGAAAAAAAATGAGAATAAATCTAAATGAGATTAAAAATAAAAAATCAATTCAAGAGTTGCTCAATTTCGGAATATTAAATATTGACAAGCCATCCGGACCGACTTCATTTGATGTCTCCGACCTGATCAGAAAGATGCTTGGAGAGATAGGAGTCAAAAAAACAAGCCACTTCGGAACCTTGGATCCAAAAGTTAGCGGCGTTCTCCCGATTGCACTTAATCGCGCATGCAAGCTTACAGGTTTTTTTCTTGGTGAAGACAAAGAATATGTCGGAATAATGAGGATGCATGAAGATATTCCATTGGATGAAATAAAAAAAGCAATAAAAGAAAAATTTTTAGGAAAAATAAATCAAACCCCACCTGTCCGTTCTCGGGTGAAAAGAATCGAGAGGCAGAGGGAAATAAAAAGTTTTGAAATTTTGGAAGAAAGCGGGAAAGACATATTGTTCAGGACAGAAGTGCAGGGCGGGACATATATACGAAAATTAATTTCTGATTTGGGGGATTACCTGAAAGTCGGAAGCCATATGCTTGAATTGCGGAGAATAAAGGCGGGCGTATTTCATGAAGAAGAAAGCATTAATTTGTATGAATTGGAAAAAGCAATTGAAGAATACAAGGAAGGAAATGAGAAAGAATTAAGAAAAATTTTGATTCCTGCTGAAATAGTCTCAGAAATTTATCCTATCGTCGAAATAAAGGGGGACAATTTAAGAAATATTTTAACCGGAAAGCCGGTATATTTTAATGATTTAAAAAATTCAGATATTAAATTTGAAAAGAATGATTTGGTATGCATATTCTCAGATGGCAGATTCATTGAAATTGCGCGCGTTGTGAATGAAAAAATTTTTGCAAAGCCTGAATTTGTCTTTGGGATTGAAAAAGTTTAATAAGGTTCTTACGATATATTAAAAAGGAGATGAAAAAATTTTAATATTTCTGAATTTGAATGGCAAATTTTAAATTTCGCATGCGAACTAAAATCAAGCACAAAATAAAAATGAATAAGAGAATTTTAGATTTTAATAAAGAAATTCTAATTGGTGAGGTTGGGGCATTAATCGGGGCTTCATTTCTTGGCTTTATTGGTTCGTTAATATCTCGCGCGCCAAATTTTGTCTCAATATCAACTTTGATCGGCTCTATTTTCGGCGGCTCGACTTCTATGCTAATAACAAGAGTTCATGATGAAAAAAAATATAAGACTTTTTCAAAGAAAAAATTAGTCAGAGACATTTCGCTTTATACTCCAGCTGCATTTTTGATTGCAGGGCTTGTCGCATATCCTGTATTGCTTTTTGTCACCAATTTGCTTTTCGTAAAAGATAATGTGGCGCCATTAAGTTCTTTCATTGGAGAACTAGCGGGATTTGGTGCTTTTTTGATTGTGATAAACATATATAGATATTCTTTAAGCCGTTTGCTGAAGAGAGAATTGGCATAAAAATAAAAAGCTATTAAGACAGATTTCATTATGAAAAATCTACGATTTTTCTCATGTCCTCGACAGGAAATCTGCGGATACAAAATCCAGGAGGATTTTGCATAATGAGACATTTTGTTTATTTCTCGAGATACGCGCAAACATCCGGCAATTTTCATGATTTGATGCAAGCGGGAAGAATGGATATTGCAATTCATGTGATAATTGCGAGTATTTTTCTTTCACATGGAATAAGAGATGATGTAAAAGTTCATCTTGTTTTTTATGGAATGCCTGACCCTCCAAAGCACATTGAAATTCAGGCAAACGAAAAATTAGACATAAGCAAGAAAGATGTTTCCGGCTTGATAAAAAGAATTTTGTACAAATATAAAAAAGGGAAAAAGACCGAAGCTTTTCCGGGATGCTTCATTGAGAAAAAAAGTTTGTTTGAAGTAATCGAACAGCTTCGCAAAGAAGGAAGTGAAATATTTTTGCTGGATAAAAAAGGCAAAGATGTAAGAGAAATAAATGTAAAGAAAGATTGCGCATTTATTTTGGGTGATCACATGGGGATTCCAAAAAAAGAATTCAAGAGAATAAAAAAAATCGCAGAATTAATTTCGGTTGGCCCAAACATTTATTTCGCAAGCCATGTCGTCGCTGTTGTGAATAATGAATTGGACAGAAAAGGAATTTAGTATTCATTTAATTTAATCCCGAGAATATAGTTTAAATCCTCTAGGGAAACACCAAGACTATGCAGAATGATTATTTCGTTCAGTATTTCTTCCGGTATTTCCTGCTTCAAATCTGAAAACAAAGATTTTTTCATCTCTTTTATTTGTTAATCATATAATCCTCCTTGTTTAAGGGAGGGATTAAATGAGACTTAACTTGTTGAAAAATCAAAGGAATGGGTTTATAAATCGGTTGTGAATAAATATTATAGAGGGAGGTATCATAAGCTTTTTAAATAAAAATTCGATTTTTTAGCATGGGTTTTGCACTCATTTCTGTTCCTAATTGGTTCCTGACTCCCGATTTTCTAATTAATGTTTTTAGTTTTTTTATATTAACTGCATTTCTGATTCTATGCATAAGAAATTTCAAAATTGATAAAAATAAAAAAATACTTTATTTAGGAATTGGATTTGCATTTATTGCTCTGGCACAGCTTGCAATTTTATTGAGAAAGTTTGGCTTGTATTATAATACCAGCTTCATAGCAACAATAGGAACAACAATTGTTAGATATAATGTAATTAATTTTTCAGATATTGCTTACCGGATTGGAATCTTCTTATATAAATTGTTCACTCTTGTCGGACTTTACATCCTTTCACGATTCCCAAAAAAGAAAAAATCCCTGAAAGACGCATTTCTCATAATCTATTTCATAATATTGTCGTTTTTATCAAATGATGTTGTCAATTATTTATTCAGAATAACAGCATTGGGTTTGTTCGCATACCTATCCTATAATTATTTCTTATTGTACAATAAGAATAAATTCAAGAACACGTTTATTCTCGTTTTGGCGTATGCAACTCTCGCTGTCAGCCAATTATTATTCATGATGTCGCAGATAAATGCTGTAAATGTAATCGCAGATATTCTTCAATTGGCAAGTTATATAACTCTCTTGGTATTAATCATCAGAATTCTGAAACATGGCACGAAAAAGGAGCCGGATGGACATAATATCAGACATGCTAAGCATCATCCGCGAAAGAGGCGGGAGCATTAAGCCGACGCATCTGATGTACAAGGCAAATCTGTCCCACAGGCAAATGAAAAGTTATCTCGAGGAATTGATAAGGAAGAATATGATAGAAAGAGAAATATCTGAAAAATTTAATAAATTGAGAATAACAAAAGCGGGAATTGATTTCAACCTGAAATATTTGCAGATGAAAGATTTGGAGAAGACGTTTGGATTATAAAAAACTTTAATAAGACTTTTATGCTATTTGAAATATGAAAAAATCAGTGCGATTATATGTCAAGGGAGTTGTGCAGGGAGTTTTTTTCAGAGCTTTTTTAAAAGAAAATTCAGAGAAATTGAATGTTAATGGTTTCACAAGAAATTTAGATGATGGAAGAGTTGAAATTCGCCTTGAAGGAGATCCCGATAAGGTAAATCAAATGATTGAACTCTGCAAAAAGGGGCCAAAATATTCACAAATTCAAAACGTGGAAGTTATTCCTGAAAAATTCCAGGACATAAAGGGATTTAAAGTTCTTCATTTTTGATTTTTTAATGGAAAAAAATGTTTTGGAATTAACGTGCATGAATTGCGGAGAAAAAATAAATCTTAGATTAAATCCTAAAGAATTAAGATATTATCAGGAAACAGGCTCGCTGATAGAAGGTTCTGATGCTTATCATGATTTATTTGGCAGATTTGGATGGGTTTTGCGACAAATGCCTTTCTGCGACATATGCAAATATGAACATAGTGAAGTTTATCAAGAGGATACTTCCTAAAATATAAAAACCTCTTTTTGTTTTCTTAATTATGTATTACACCAACTCAGATGGAGGTTCACGAGGTAATCCGGGGCCTGCAGCAATTGGCATACTTGTACGGCGGGATGAAAAAATTCTAACAAGATTCAGCGAGAAAATAGACAATTGTACAAACAATGTTGCGGAATACAAGGCGCTGATAAAGGCACTTGATTTTGCTTTACAATTTACAGAAGATGAAGTAACATGTGTTCTTGATTCTGAATTATTAGTAAAACAGCTTCTGGGAGAATATAGTATAAAAAGCAAAAATCTCCTTCCGCTCTTTTTAAAAGTCCAAAAACTTCAGGAAAATTTTAATAAGATAAAATATGTACATGTTAATCGTTGGGACAAATTTCAAAAAGTCGTTGATAATCTATTAAATAAAGAATTGGATAAAAAATGAAAAAAGAAATTTGTTGGAGTGAGAAGAAACAATAATAGAACAGAAATAAAGTTTAATGCGCGTCGGCTTAATCGCGAACGAATTATATTTAGGAAAAGAGATGATAATATAAAATGAAAAAGGAAAAAACAGAGAATTTCGAGCCGAATGAGAAATTTTTCTGGGCAGACCAGGTTGCAGAGGACATAATAAAAGAAAGAAAAAATAAAAAAGAATATGTCTGCGCTTCAGGAATTACTCCATCGGGAATCGTTCATTTTGGTAATGTCAGAGAAATTATAACGACAGATTTTGTAGTGAGGGCATTAAAAGACAAAAAAAAGAAAGTTAGATTCATCTATTCCTGGGATGATTATGATCGATTCCGAAAAGTTCCTCCAGATATTTCGGGGCATTATGAAAAATATCTTGGCATGCCATTGAGTGAAGTTCCCTCTCCTTATAGAGAGAAAAAGAGCTACGCAAAACATTTTGAGAGGGAGGCTGAAAAATCACTGGAGGATATCGGTATACATCCTGAATTCATAAGGCAAAGTGAAATGAATAAAAAATGCAGATATGCTGAACTTATAAAAATTGCTCTTGATAAAAAAGAAGATATAAAAAAAATTCTTGACAAATACAGAAAAGAACCGCTCGAAGATGATTGGTATCCATTAGAAATCTATAGCAGAAAAACAGGAAAAGATGATACAAAAATCATCAAAATCAATGGGTACCGAATAACCTATAAAGATTCAACAGGATTTATAGAAACAATTGATTATCGAAAAATTGGAATTGTAAAATTGAGATGGAGAGTTGATTGGCCTGCGCGATGGAAGTATGAAAAAGTTGATTTTGAGCCAGGAGGAATTGACCACAGCGTCGAAGGAGGCAGTTATACAACTTCAAAAGAAATTGCAAAAGAAGTTTTCAAAGTTAATCCGCCACATTATCAATTTTACGATTGGGTAGAGATAAAGGGCATAGGGGGGATGCACAGTTCACGGGGGACAGCTATAAAAATTTATGATGTCGCTGAAATTTATGAACCAGAGATCATAAGATATTTCTTCGCTAATAGCAGACCAAATAAAGGATTGCAAATTAGTTTTGACAACGATGTTATAAAAATTTATGATGAATATGATGAGCTTGAAAGAAGATATTACAATAAAGAAGTTGATGAAAAAGAAAAAAGAATTTATGAAATGTGCCAAATCGGGAAAATTCCAAAAAAGAAACCGGAGAGAATTGGATTCAGGCATCTTGTCACATTGGTACAGGCAGGAAAATTACAAGAGGTTGGAAAAGATTCACGAAGGCGGGCGGAAAAAGTTAAAACATGGGTTGAAAAATATGCGGGCGACGATATGAAATTCACATTGCAAGAAAAACCAAAATTCAAATTGGATAAAAAACAGAAAGAAGCATTAGTCGCACTCAAAGAGTCTCTTTCAATAAAAAAATTCAACAGCGAGGATGAGCTCGGAAATGAAATTTATAATATTTGCAAAGCAGTCGGGATTGACAACAAAGAATTTTTCCAAGGAGCTTATGAAACCATAATAGGAAAAACGCGGGGACCAAGATTGTCGAGCTTGATTCTTGCAACAGGGAAAGAAAAAGTCATAAAATTGCTGGAGCAAATATAATGGCACTCATAATAAAATCAAACATAAGGAAAAGAGTAAAAGAACTTGACAAAGACAATTCTATTTCAAGCGTTGCAGATGAAGTTGAAACTGCGCTTGAAAAAAAAGTTGACGATATTCTTGAGGCCGGGATAAAACGCGCCAAAGCTAATGGAAGACGCACTCTACAGTCAAGAGATTTATAATTTCTAAATTTATCTTCGGCGGCGCTTTACTGGAATTAAAAGTTTTATCAAGCCGAAAAGAGCAAGAAGCCCTCCAATAAAATAATCCCACGTTAAAAATCCCCAATAGGCATTTGCAATTACGAGCAAACCAACAACAAGCGAGCCCCAGGATTTAAAACGATGATATCTTACATAATCTTCCATTTTTCACCTCCTTATGAATTAATATTTTTTATTTTAAAAATCTATTGACGATGAGTTTTTAAGTTTTGATTGATTCTGATTCTTTATGAAAAAGAAATTGAAATCAATTCAGGGGAAAAAGTCGCGTGCAAAAGGACAAAGATTCGAGGCAAAAGTCAGACAAGATTTGGAGAATATGGGATGGATTGTTAGCAAATGGATGAACACAGTTGATTATGACAAAGCAAACGGGATAGGAAAAATTGTTCCTGCAAAAAGAAAATACAACCCCTTTCTGAAAGCATTAAGCATTGGAACAGGATTTCCTGATTTTGTCTGCTTCAAAAGAAATTCCGACGGAAATTATGAAATCATAGGCTTGGAAGTCAAGGGAAATGGATATCTAGACCCAAATGAAAAAGGCATGAGCATCTGGCTTTTGGAAAACAAAATTTTCTCGCGAATGTTAATCGCAAAAAATTCAGATGAAAAGGGCAAGATAGATTACATTGATTTCAGTGCAAAATATAACAAAAAATAAATACAAGATTCTGTTTTTTAATTAATGATTAAAATAGTTCTTTCAGTATTCATTATTATATTATGCCTGTCTTTAATTTCGGGCGACTGCAATGAGACACAAATTAACATTAATTCGGCATCTTTAGAAGAATTGGATAACCTCACAGGAGTTGGCCCTGTTATTGCACAAAACATAATAAATTCCCGCCCATTTAATTCTGTTGATGATTTGATAAAAGTTCCAAGGATTGGAAACAAAACCCTGGAAAAAATAAAACAGCAGGGATTGGCATGCATTTCAAATGAATCTAATAATGTGCAAAATAATTCATTAAACGAAAGCTCAAATCTGCAAATTGATTCTATAAACAATATAACTAATATTAACCCTCAACAAAATTTTGTTTCAAGCCAGATTGTTAAGAAGCCAATAACTGCAGAGATAATTGTTTTAAATAATTC
>CAYXOE010000017.1:0-10709 GCA_964466855.1 Candidatus Woesearchaeota archaeon | reverse complement strand
AAAAGTTCAATAAGCATAACAGAAAAAGGTTTAATAATTATATTTATTTTGCTATGAAATGGACGTGGAAGAAAAAATTGCATTGATAAAGGAATTTGCAGAAGAGATAGTAAACGAAGCTGAATTGAGAAAGCTCCTTGATTCGGGCAGAAGACTTATTGCATATGATGGGTTTGAACCTTCCGGTATTGCACCAATTCATTTCGGCCTACTGCGCGCTACAAATCTAAAAAATATGATAAAAGCAGGAATAAGGTTCAAGCTATATCTCGCAGATTATTTTGGATTTATCAATAATAAATTAGGCGGAGATCTGAAAGATATACAGACTGCAGGAAAGTATTTTGTTGAGGTCTGGAAAGCATGCGGCATAGATATGGACAAAGTTGAAATAGTTTGGTCAAGCAAGCTTATGGATGGGATTTCTTATTGGGATCGCGTTCTAAGAGTTGCGAGAGAGACAACCTTTAACCGAACAAAAAAGTCTTTGACCATTGCCGGTAGAAAATCTACAGATGAACTTTCTACTGCTCAATTATTCTACCCTAGCATGCAGGTTGCGGATATTTTTCAGATGGATGTTGATATATGCCAGTTAGGAATGGACCAAAGAAGAGCGAATATGCTGGCCAGAGATGTTGCTGAAAAATTAAAATGGAAAAAGCCAGTTGCCGTTCATCATCATATACTTTTAGGATTGCATGGAATTCAGAGAAGAAAAGACGCGGAGGAGACCATGATAGCTTCTAAAATGTCTAAGTCTGATCCAAAGACATGCATATATATGCACGATACTCTTGATGAACTTAAACAAAAACTGAACAATGCTTACTGCCCTGAAGGAATTATTGAAGGAAACCCCCTCCTCGAATATTTTAAGTATATAATTTTCAAAAATGTTGATTCGATTGAGGTTAAAAGGCCTGAAAAATTTGGCGGGAATGTTATTTATAACTCTTACAAGGAGCTGGAATCAGACTTTACAAATAAAAAGTTACATCCTCTTGATTTAAAATTGTCTTGCGCAATTGAACTTAATAAATTAATAAAACCTGTAAGAGAGCATTTCGAGAAGAACAAAGAAGCAAAAAAATTTTATGAATCTGTTAAGAATATGAAAATTACAAGATAAACTATCTTGTTTTAAACTCCACAACATCCAAGTCTTTTAATTTGTGATGGAAACCGACTATCTGCCCTGGAAATTTTGATGATGGACCCCAAATTTTTATTTCTTTAATATTTGACAATGTTCTGAAAATTTTTTTTGCAACTTCTTCAACTGTTGAATCCGGCAAGAGAATGAGTGGCTTTTCCCTTTCTGCTTCTTTTCCCGGCTCTTTTGTGTAAATTCTTATTTTTCCGAAAGAATTGAAAATTTTATCTTTTAGCTCTTCAATTCCATTATTATATTTTGCAGAAATCAAAACGAAATTCGATTTTCTCGACGATAAAGTTGCCGCTATTTTCCTTTTTTCATTTGCATTCAATAAATCGGTTTTATTGAATGCAATAATCTGATTTTGGAATTTTCCAATGATTTCCTCTATTTTCTCAATGTCTTTGAGATTTGTCACCAGAATCAAGACAGCATCCGCATTATTTACCAACCCCCTGTCATAGTACTCTGATTCCAACGATGGGGATTCAATTGCCTGTATTTTTGTCCCATGATAATCCATAACGCCGATTATCGGATTTTTTGTTATAAAAAAATAATCTCCTGTTTCTGCCTTTACATTTGTCAGCGCATTGAGCAGGGTTGATTTTCCCGACTTTGTGAAACCAACAATGACCATTTGCATGTCCTCTTTTTTTATTCCCTGTTTTCCAGAACCTTTTTTCTTCCCTCTTTCTGATTTTTCTTTTAATTTTTTATATCGCGTTTTTAACTCAGCTCTGAGCTTTTCAGCGCCCTTGTGAGACGGGGCAAGGGAAATCATTTTTTCCAATGCCTCTAATTTTTCCTTCAAAGTCTCACTGGCAAAATATTCCTTTTCAGCAGCGAGATATTTGGGATTCGCATTGACAGGCATTACTTTTTAATATTCTGAAAGATTAAAAAACTTATGAATAAAAATGAGATTTTGGAGATGATAATGCAAAAGAAACAATATTCTCAACTTCCGACGACAGATGTTTTGCGGGCATTTGAAAAATTTGACAGCGATAAATATTCTGATGAAGAAAAAGTGAAATTAACGCGTGAATTGCTTGGAAAGCTTTTTATTGGATTTTCTGGAAAAAAGTTATTTGGCATGAAGAACAAATCCGCTGACGAAATTTTAAAAAAGCATCTTTCAACAAGAGAAAGATATCCCTATTATCTTGAAATTTATGAGCGCGTTCTTAAAAATCTGCCACAAAAAATAAGCATTATAGATTTGGGCGCGGGAATAAATGGATTGAGCTGCGATTATTTTGAAAAACTCAGAAAAAAGGCAAATTATATCGGAATCGAGGCAATCGGGCAAATTGTTGAAATGATTAATGAATTTTTTAAAAAGGAAAAAATTTCAGGAAAAATGATTCATTTAAGCCTGTTTGAAACACAAAAAATTTATGATATCATTAGAAAAATGAAAAAGCCTCGGATAATTTTCCTGTTCAAGGTTATTGATTCGCTTGAAAAATTTGAAAGAAACTATACAAAAATTTTATTAAAAGCAATTGTTCCCGTTGCCGACAGAATTGTGATAAGCTTTGCTACTGAATCCTGGATAAGAAGAAGGAAGTTTTATGCAAACCGAAAATGGCTTATTGATTTTATAAGGGAGAATTGGGACTTTGTTGATGATTTTGAAATCGGGGGGGAGAGGTATTTAACCTTCCAAAATAAATAAAAATGCAGTTTGTTTTTTTATGAGATGAAACCGGAATTTCACAGGAAGATTTTTGGGAACGGAATGACTATTATTTTTGAAAAGAGAAATCTTCCTCTTGTGAGCGTTGCCTTTGCTGTGCGCGCAGGAGGCGTTAACGAGGAACCAGGAGAAAAAGGGATTTCACATTTTATTGAGCACATGCTTTACAAGGGAACCCCAAAAAGAAACGCGAAAAAAATTGCCGAAGAGATAGAAAACAACGGCGGCGAATTGAACGGCTTTACTTCCGAGGAAATAACTGCTTTCTGGTGCAAAATGCCAAGCAAACATCTTGATATAGCCCTTGATGTTTTAAGCGATATGATAAAAAATCCATTATTTGATGCAAAAGAAATTGAAAAAGAAAGAAAAGTGATTTTTGAAGAAATAAAAATTTATCATGATAATCCTGCTGCACACGTGCTCGATGAAATACAAAAATCTCTTTATGATGGCACAATGAAAATTAATCTTGCAGGAACTATCGAGACTTTGACTTCAATCGGCAGAGAAAAATTGCTTGAAAAATTCAGGCAAATATACAAGCCAAACAATATGATTCTCTGCGTTGTCGGCGATGCTGATTTTAACAAACTTGTTGAATTTGCAGAGAAAAATTTTGACAATGAGACGGGGCACGTTTCCCAAATCCAATTCGGAAAAAGAAATGGGAAGGAACTTGAAGAAAGGAGGGGGATTGACCAGGCAAATTTAGTTTTTGCATATCATACTCCTTTAGCCAATGATGAGAAAAATTATGCCGCAATAGTCCTTAATTCTCTGATGGCGGAGGGAATGTCTTCGCGTCTTTTTGAAGAGATAAGGGAAAAAAGGAATTTGGCATATGCTGTCAAAGGGACAAGCAACATTAACAAAACTTTTTCATATAATTTGATCTATGTCGGGACAATGAAAGAAAATGTGGATAAAGTAAAAAAATTGATTTTAGATGAATTTGAAAAAGTTTCTAAAAAATTGGAAAAGGCGGAGATTGAAAAAATTAAAGAGAAATTAATAGGCAATTACGAGATTTCAATGGAAGATTCACAGGAACAAATGGTTAATTTGCTGAACAGCGAGATTCACGGAAATGCGAATGATTTTTACAAATTTGAAGGAAACATCTCAAAGGTAAAAATTGAAGACGTAAAGGCGCTGGCAAAAAACGCAGTTAAGGAATACAGTTTTTTTGCGCTCATTCCGAAATAATTCAATAACCTTTTAAATTCATTTTCTTAATTTTTCCATGGCATTTATTGTAAAAGTTCCCGGAATTAACGGTTGGGGGAAAACAAAGGGATGTGAGAAAGCAGGCAATGCAATTTTGAAATCACTTAATGAAATTCATTCGAATGAAGAAGGCAAGCCCATAGATACTCGGTTATTGGATTTGGAGAAGATACATTTGGATAACTCAAACCTTGAAATTGCAAACAAACTGATTTATAAGAATTCCAGGGAAATTTTTGAAACAAAACCAAGGACAATTTTTTTAGGCGGCGACCATTCAATCTCTTATTCCCTTACAAAGGCTTTTTTTGATTATTGCAAAAATGAAAATAAAAAGCCATACTTGATTGTTTTTGATAGCCATCCTGACTGCGAGAAGGCAGCCCATAAAAATCATCCGACGCATGAAGATTGGCTCAGAAGCCTGATTGAATATGGATTTCCTGCCGAGAATATCTTGCTTGTCGGAGTCAGAAATGCAGACAGAGAGGAGATAATTTTTTTGAGAGAGAACAGAATAAAAATGATTTCAATGAATCCGCTTCTCGAGGATTTACAGGGCATCGCGGATTCTATCACAGAATTTTCAGACGGAAATGAATTGTATGTCTCAATAGACATTGATTTTATCGATCCCGCATTTGCACCCGCGACAGAGTGCATCGAACCGGGCGGTCCGGCATCAAGGCAGTTTATTTATTTGATTCAGAGGATTAGCAGAATAAAAAATTTGAAAGCCGTTGACATTGCCGAAATTAATCCCGAGAAAGACAAAGATAATTTGACTGTTAAATTAGGCGCTAAAATAGTAAGCGAGTTAATATAAAATGAGATGCTTCATTGCAATTGAAATTCCCGAAAAAATAAAAAAAGAAATTGAAAAAATCCAGAAACAGCTTCCGGGGTTTAAAGGAAAATTGATAGAACCTGAAAATTTACATTTGACTCTAAAATTTTTGAGCGAAATCAATTCACGAGAAATTGAACAAATAAAAGAAAAATTAAGTGAAATAGAATTTCCAAAATTTACATCGGAAATTGATTCAATTGGTTTTTTTAATAACAGAAAATCCTTTAAAAAACAATTAATAATTTGGCTTCATATAAAAAATTGTGAAGGATTACAAAAATTAATAGATAATAAATTGTCTGGCTTGTTTCCTAAAGAAAAAAGATTTATGTCCCATTTGACAATTGCAAGAATAAAAGACATAAAAAATAAAAAAATCTTTTTGGAAGAGATTGAAAAAATAAAGATTTCGAAATTGAACTTTGATGTTGATAAATTTTATCTGAAGGAATCTATATTAACAAAAGAAAAGCCATTTTACAAAGACATTTCTGTTTTTTATTTAAAGAAATATAGCCAAGAAAGAAAATCATATTTTATATAATTTCTGCATTTCAATTGTTATTTTGAACTGCGATTTTCTTTAAAAAAACAAAAAAAGTTTTTTTATTTTAATGGGCGCAAAAATTCCAAATTATTCCATTGATGATTTTCTGCAAGAATTTGCAGATATTTATATTTCAAAATCTTTTGAAATCGCCGCAAGACAAATCTCTTTGGGGGAATTTGATAAGACTCTGAGAGAACATGTTTCCAGTCAGATGAAAATTCCTCTTGAACTTGTTTTATTTCTTCATCATCCATTTCATTGGATTTTTTTCACGAATCATACAAATGAACCGCCATTTGTTCTTCAGCAGCCGATTTATTCAGGCGAATATATTAAAGTGGGATTAAAGAAAAGTTATAATCAAGGAGAAATAGACTGTTACAAGGATTTAGTCATAAAAACTTATGGCGATTATTTAAAGGCGAGAATAAAAAGTTTTGAACAGGAAAAAGGAATTAATATTTCTCATCAACAATCCTGAAAGCTTCTGCCTTTTTTCCAATTAATTCTGCTAATTCTTCAATTGATGCTGAAAATAATTCTCTCAATGTTTCGAAATGTGCGAGAAGCTTTTTTGCTGTTTTTGGGCCAATGCCCGGAAAACCTTCAAGAATAAATTGCATCCTCTCTTTTTTGTTCAACTCTTTTCTGGAAACATTCAATGAACTTTCTTTTTTTTGCCTTCTTGACAATACTGAAATAAATTTTGCAGTGTCCTCTGGATTTTTCGTGAAAATTATCGGCGTTTTATAGTCGAGAACTATCGAAAGCAAAAATCCCCGTATTGCATTTGGGTGTATCCCTCCATTTTCCTTAAAAATTTCATCAGAATACAATTCATGCTCTTCTATTCCCTCTATAATCAAAATTTTATTTTTATATTGCTGCAAACTCTTAAGCTGATTTGCGAGCCTTTTGCTTAACATGGATGAAATGAAATCATGAATTGTCTTTCTCTCAATAGCGATGCCGTTTACTAAAAAATCAGCAACTTTCAATTCGCGGACCTCTGTTTCCAGACCGAGTTCAATAAGATGAGAATATACAAGTGAATTTTTTTCGCGATAGTCCAATATAATTTTTGGCTTGCTTTCTTTTTTTTGCTTTACACGTGAAAAAATGTCGAATATCTGGCCCATAACTTAATTATAGAATTCTTGTTTAAAGGGTTTTTTATTATTTCAAAATGCCATTTGCTCTGCTTTCCTCGATTCCCGAATCTGTAATTTCTATGAAATCTGCTTTTCCGATTAAACTTTTCATGTCTTTTGCGCCGATGTAAGTCATGCCTGATGCAAGTGCCCCAAGATACTTTTTTATTATTGGGGAGACGGCGCCTTTATATGGGACAAGTGTTTGTTCGCCCTCGACGCTTATTATTCTTTCATTTGGATTTTCCTCCCTGTCCAATTCTGCTTTTTTTATAGAAACATCATAGCTTGCAGAGCCGCGGTATATTTTAAACATTTTTCCATCTTTTACAATGATCTCACCGGGCGTTTCTTCTGTTCCTGAAAAAATATAGCCGGACATTATTGTATCTGCGCCTGCGCCCAGGGCTTTCACCATATCGGCCGGCTTTTTTATTCCTCCGTCGGCACAGATTGGAATTTCGCCTTTTGTTGCTTCATAAACATCCATTATTGCTGTCAACTGCGGTATTCCTGCGCCAGCCATCAAGCGTGTTGTGCACAACGAGCCCGGGCCTATTCCAACCTTCACCGCATCTGCTCCTTTGCTCAAAAAATATTCAGCTGCGTCTTTTGTTGCTATGTTTCCTGCCATCACGTCGATATTAGGATATGTCTCCTTCAAATAATCAAGAGTTTTTCCCGCATATTTTGAATGTCCATGCGCTATGTCAATTACAATTATGTTCACGCCCGCTTTCACGAGTGCATCAACTCTTTCTTTTACATCTTTAACGCCAATCGATGCTGCCGCAATTAATCCCTGCTCACGGATTTCCTTGACTTGTTTTGCCTGCTCCTCAACCGTCATGAATCTATGGAGAACGCCAAGTCCGCCTAATTTTCCAAGAACAATCGCCATGCGTGATTCACAAATAGTATCCATATTTGCTGCAATGATTGGAATGTCGATTGAATAATTTCGCGTAACTCGGGTTTTTAACTCAACATCTCTTCGCGAAAGAATTTTGTTATATTTGGGAACAATCAAAACATCATCGAAAGAAAAACCTTTTCCCATTATTCGTGCCATGAAACCTCCAGCGGGTTTCTATAATTTCCAGCAACCATAAATTGCATAAAAAATTATTTTTTATAAATATTATTGCTCTATGTGATTGTTTTCTGAAAGCCGCCATTTGCCAATTCTTTTTTTATTTCTGAAATAGCCGAATGCATTTTCTTTTCTTTCCTCCTCGAAACATAATAGAACGATTCATCGCGTGTTTTTTTGGTTATAAGTACAATTAATTTTCCTTTTTGCAAACGCGCTGTTCTTCCCGCCCTCTGGATTGCTCTTATGGCTGATGCAACAGGCTCGTAGAATACCACAAGATTAACTTCCGGAATATCAAGCCCCTCTTCGCCGATTGATGTCGCACACAAAATATTTATTTCGCCTTGTGAAAAAGATTCAATTGTTTTCTTCTGCTCTTTCTGGCTTAATCCTGTTTCTTTTTTTTTCAGCTGCCCGACAAAAATTTGTGCATTGATTCCCGGAATTTTATTCAACATTTTTGAGATTAATAAAGCCGTATCCCTGTATTGAGAAAATATAATTGCTTTCAACTCTTTTTGTTCTTGCCCCTCTGCCCTGGATTTTTCATTTTCAATTATCTCCGCGAGCTTTGCTATTTTTGGATGCTCTGCATTTTTTGCAAGAAGATTATTTGATTTAATAAAAGCTAGGTTAAATTCAGGTTTTTTAACAAGCTGCTGGACAGCTTTGCTTTTCCCTTTTTCTGCCTGCTCAAACAAATCTTTCAGATAATTATTGAATCCGCGGAGCGTTTGTGTCTCAATCAATTCAAGCGCATGCTGCAACTTTATAGCACTGGCGCATGCTGACATGCCCCTGAAAATGTTGAAATTTTTATTTCCCATTGCAAGGATATGGGAAATTTTATTTTGCAATTTTATCAAATTGACTTTTGTAGGAATTTCATACAGCAATCCCCTTGATTTCAATTCATCAACATAAATGTCATGAATTTTTTTGATTATTTCCCTTATCTCCTGAAATTCTCGGGAAAGTTCCACTTCTATTTTTTCAAATTCCAGTTCCTGGAGATTATGTTTTATGTCGGGCGAATCCCTTGTTCTGAGTTCAACTTCTTCTATTGAAAGGTTTTTGCAAATCTCTTTTATTTTTTCATTGTCGCTTCCGGGCGACGCGGTCAGGCCAAGAATTCGCGGATGCAGGGAATTTTTTTTGTACTCATCGGCGACGTAATTGTAATCATAATTTTTTATGCATCGATGCGCTTCATCTTCAATGAGCAGGGAAACGCTTTTCAAATCATACAAATAATTCTTCAAATCATTTGCAATGCATTGGGGCGTTGAAAAAATAATGTCTGCTGTTTTCCAAATTTCTTTTCTTTTTTCCGGGAAGACAGAGCCTGTAAACAATTGCAAATCTCCGAAAAGTTCGGGCAGATGTTTCTTGAAAAAATGCAAATGCTGCTCTGCCAATGGCTTTGTTGGGGCAAGAAAAAGAATTTTTTCGCCCGGAAATTTTTGGCTTCTGTCAATCGCAAGCATTAATGCAATCAGTGTCTTTCCCAAACCTGTCGGAAGCACAACTAAACAATTTTTTTCTCTGCAGGTTTCAAAAATTTTTTGCTGATAATCTCTCGGCTTTATTTTTTCCAGGAAGTTCATTATTCTTGTAAAATAATGCAGTATAAATAATTTTATTGATTTTTTCTCAGATTATAAAAATCATGAAGAATAAGCCGACAGCCACAAGGGAAGCTAAGACACTCCAAAGCGCTATTTTACCGAAAAATATTTTGTTGCCATCGAGATGGGAAATTGGAATCATGTTGAAAAATGCATAGAGAATGTTCAACTTTGCAAATTCTGTGAAACCGACAAGATATCCTATTATTGAGAAAACCAGATTTGCAAAAATTCCTGCTGCCGCAATATATGCCATGTGCTCCTCTGTAATTTCAGAAAATGTATAGAGTCCGTGCCTTCGCGCCGCGCGATGAGGGTACGGCTTTACGTCGAAAACAAGGGAGGCCATCCACGTCAATCCCTGAACTGGAAGAAGAATTATTTTTGCAAATAAAGGAAAAATGGCTCCGATTGGAAACGGCTTTTTGAAATTTCTCCTTTTTTTAATACCAATCCCCTCAATTTCCCAGATTTTAATTTCTGTTTTTGTTTCAAGATAAAAACCGGCAATTTTCTTTGCCAGGACATTTATTATTATGATGCCGAACACTGCAAGCAGCGTCCAAAGGAGGCCGATAATTCCGCTGGAGAGCATATTTGCCGCGAACGCGATAACCACAGACATCGCAAGAATTATCAAAATCTCATTTTTGTTGAACATAACTTTTTAAGAATTTTATTTCTTATAAATTTTTATCTTTTGCATTTTATCAAGTTTAAAGTAATTAATGCACAACGGAAAAGTATTTAAATAATTTAAACAAAATAATTCCATGCGGGTAAAAAGAATAACAGAAGTTCTTGGATTGCGGGTCTACACAGACACCGGGGAATTTTTTGGAGAAGTGGAAGAGGCTAATCTTTTTGAAAACAGAATTGATGGATGGAAAATAAGAGTGGGCAGCGGAGTTGCTTCATTGATAGGAGGAGCAAGGGGAGTCATAATTCCACACCAATTCGTGAAATCCATCGGTGATGTTTTGATAATAAGTTCTTCTGCACTGCCAAGTGCGCCTGAATCTGTTTTTGAAGAGGCGTCCGGCGACGCTGCCTAAACAGATTTTACGGATAATCAAAACTTGGAAAAAATTCAATCAAACAAAGATGCGAATTTTTATATGTCGTCAGTTTAAGAAAACCGTGAGCTAGCTGTGAATATGAGCATAGAAAGGGGGTTCAAAGCATTTGAATATTCTAATAAAGCAAACTTTTTAAACAAGTTTGAATTGAAATAATAATGACAGAGACTAAAGTCTCAGCACAAATACAAAACAGGAGTTTTGCATAATGATTCAAACAAGAAGTTTTCTCAAAATACAAAACAGGAGTTTTGCATAATG
>CAYXOE010000016.1:0-10710 GCA_964466855.1 Candidatus Woesearchaeota archaeon | reverse complement strand
ATGAAATAAGTGAAAAGAGCGGCCGTGACCCGAGTTCGAATCTCGGTCGGGGCATGAAAACTTCGTCAAGCCAAGTAGGCATCTCATAAAATTTATAAATATACAATTGTTAAACCCAAAATGAAAAAGAGTTTAGTCTTTATACTTACTGCATTTTTAGTATTCGGCATCTTAGCAAGTTCTTTTATCTTATCGGATGATGATAGAGGTTTAAATCCAAATGTTTCTGGCGGGCATAATGTACAAATTGAGCAGCGTGTTGAAGGCGATTCAATAATTAATGGCAGCCAAGTTCATATGAATAGAGAGATTCAAGTTGAAGACGGAAAAACAACCATACAAATTGAGAAGACAATAAAATATGGTAACGGAACAGAAGTTGAGATTAGCATTCACATAAAAACAGAAAATCAAAATGGTACTTTAGTAAGAAGTATGGATGTGGAAAAAGATGGCGAAGATTTTAATGTTAGTGTGGATAATAAACTTGAGGTTGAAGATGAAATTGTTGGAAATCAATCTCAAATTATTGCAAATCTATCAAATGGAAGTTCTGTTGATATCAATGTCCTCCCTGATGAAGCAATGCAGAAAGCCCTTGAAGAATTGAAATTGAGTAATTTGACTTTTGCTAACGGAACAAAGGCCTTGATAAAATTGGAGGAGAAAGTTCATAAAAATATTCCTCGAGTTGTTTACAATATAGAGGGGGACAAACCTGGAAAATTCTTTGGAATCTTTAAATTAAGTATGCGAGTTTCAACGGAGGTTGATTCAGAGACAGGAAATATTGTCAGTGTTAATCAGCCGTGGTGGGCATTTTTAGTAGTATCACCTGAATCCACGGGCTCCACAATAACTAATTCGACAACAAATTTAACTAATGCATCATAAATTTATATAATAACAAAAAATTTATATTCTTATTACTATAATTTTAAAAAATGAAATTTACTAAAAGAGGCATTACCATCTATTTTCTCATTTTTGCTTTAATTTTTGTCTCTAATATGGTATCTGCAGGCTGGTTTAATTTTGCTTGGACATACCAACAAGCGATTACAATCAATAATTCCAATCCAAATAACCTAACTAATTACCAAATGAATATAAGCCTCAATTCAACTAATTTTAATTTTTCTGCGGCGCAAACACAAGGTCAGGATTTAAGGTTTACAGACACTGATGGAATTACGCCTTTGAATTATTATATTGAATCGTATAACTCCACTTCACAGAATGCAATTGTTTGGGTTAATATTAATATTTCCGCATTATCTAACAAAACAATTTATTTATATTATGGAAATCCCTTAGCAACAACTGCAAGTAGTAGCTATGCAACTTTTATTTTTTATAATAATTTTTCTGATTATAGCCCTTATGATAGAATAAGAGTTGCAGTAAATGCCGGTATAACGCAAAGCCATGCAAATTTTTCAGATGGAACAGACTATTGGAAGGCTGCGCCACAATATCAAAATTCATTCATTGCGGATACGTGGTATGCTTTCTCCAGCTATCCAAATTATTTTACAGCTTCACAAGTGCAAAATACTTATCTGAAATTCATTAATGCTAGGGATGGGAATGGAAATTTTCCTATCTCTTTGAATTCAACAGCAGGTGCTGCAAATTATTATTCTGGACTTGACAATATGCAGAATCATACAACAGGTGACCCAATTTGGTTCCTCCCAATGATGATGCAATTATATTATAATAAAACAGGGAACACAAGTGGCTTTGCGGGAAATTTGTCTTTAATAAAAGCAGCAATGGCAACTGTTCCAAGAAATAGTTCATCTACATTGATAAGTTCAGGAAATTCAACTTATAAGTGGATACCATGGGGTTTTCACGATGGGGCACAAATGACTGGCGATGATTTAATGGGCTCTTTGCTTTATTATGAAGCATCAATAGCTATGGCTAATCTTTATACAGCTATTAATGATAACGCTAATGCTACTTATTTTACAAATCAGGCTAATGGAGTTAAAAATAATATAAGTGAATTATGGAATTCTTCTTATGGTATGTTTAATGCTGCATCAGGCCAAAATAATCAGGTAGATATTTTAGGTTCTGCTTATGCTATTTATCTAAATATTACAAATTCTACACAAACAATAGCTATTAGCAATTATCTTGTGAGCAATTACAGTAATTTAACATATAATGGATTTGTTAGGCAAAGCCCTCAAAATTGGCCTTATCATTGGGGTACTTCCGGACCTGGCGATTACGATGACGGTTATTGGTCAGTGGGACATTATTGGATTGCTTTAGCGATACAAAAAACAAATCCAACATTGGCCATACAGTTTATTAATAATTTTTCTCTTAGCACAGATTTATTAAAAGAGTATTATGGTAATACAACGAATGGCTTTGATGGGAATCTGGAATCTCCAATGGGCGCTTTTCGGTTTATGAATGAAAATATTGCATCTTTCCCTAGCAATGTCAGCACAAATTATACTCTTTTGACATCAGGAAGTGTGGGAGGGGGAATAGGCTTTACCAATAATTCTCTTATACTTAGTGGTATGGGCGTGATGAGCACAAATATTCTATTATCCCCCACAATTCAACCTTCACAATCGAATTACACTGTTGAAATGAACGCAAGTATTGGGGTTGTTAATAGCTCTTTAACTGATTTTTTAATAGGCATTCTTGGTTTTCAAAATTCTATCGCTTCTACAAATACGGGATATGTAGCACAATATGGAAATATTTCTTCTTCATCAAGAGTTGATATAGAAAATTTTACAATTGCGCATTTGATAAACAGTAGTATATCTTTTGTTCAAGGTACTTTTTATTCAATCAAAGGAATTTTTTCCCCAAAAAATATAACTGCTATTTTCCAAGGAAGTACATCTGTTAACAGTTCAGATTCTTATTATACAAGTGGCTATTATGGTATTAGAAGTTATAACGCGAATTCTAATATATCTTTGATTAAAATTTCTTCATATGCTTTGCCTGCTCCCTCGATGAATTTTACTCTTAATCCAGCAAAATATACGCCTCCCATAGTGTCTCTAAATTCCCCTATAAATTCTTATTCATCTTCGTCTTCTACAGTTACTTTTAATGGAAGTGCTGTAGCAGGAATTGCTCAGCTTTCAAATGTTTCATTGATTCTTAATGGGGCAATAAGTCAAACGAATACTTCCGGAATAAATAATACAAATTATTTATTTTCATCAGCTCTTACAAATGGTAATTATAATTGGGCATACCAAGTATGCGATACAGCAGGAAATTGCATAAACTCTTCAACATATATTTTAATAATTAATGTGCCTTCCTCTAATCCTTCAGGGAGTACTTCATCATTGAGCGGAAGCACATCAATTACAACAGGAAATTCAACAGTATATTCTTTTTCAACTACATCTGGCATTCCTTTAACAATTAACATTAGTTCAAATGTCATACCAATATCACAAATTGTAATTACTACTATTCAAGCAATCTCTGCTAGCATTACTATACTTCAAATTCCTCTGATTTCTAATTCACAACAACTTCAAGCGGCAAATGGTTCATCATATCAATCATTTCAAATTATCCCGACGGGGATTACAGATTCAAATATATCCAACGTTTTAATAAAATTCAAAGTAGATGCTTCTTGGATATCAAATAATAATCTTAATTTGTCTAATGTGGCCCTTTATAGAAACTCTGGAAATTGGATGCCCCTCCCAACAAGTTTGGTATCAAATGATTCCCAATATTATTATTTCATTGCAATCTCGCCCGGATTCTCTAATTATACAATCTTTGCAACCAATACCAATCAAACAACAAATATTTCAAATAATACTTCTCTGACAAATCAAACTTCAATTGTAAATTCCTTAAATAATTTGTTTACTAATATTAAAAATTTCATAAGTGATATTCCTAATATAATTAAATTCACTACAGGTTCTATCTTTTATTATATCCTTTTTGTTGTAATAGTTATAGGGATTATCATTACTATACATTTTGTTTTAAAATATAATTCAAAAAAACTGCCGCGCCGTATATGGAAAAAGGATAGTCAATAATTATAATTCCTTAACCATATAGATTCCTTCATCATCCAGATTATATCCTAATTTTCTATAATATTCCCTGACGCCTATTCCTGAAATTATTGATAAGTTGTTAATTCCATTTTGCTTTGTAATTTCTTCTGCTTTTTCCAAAAGTTTTTTTCCAAGACCAAGATGCTGCGTTTCTCCTTTCTCTCCTATAGGAGTTGCCTGCCCGTAAACATGAAGCTCACGGATGATTGCATGGTTGAATTTGCTATTAGACGTCTCACCAACTGGCCCCCCGACCACCCGCCCCAAAGAAAAGGAATCATTATCTAAAAATTCGTTAGGATTTGCCGCATTAACTTTATTATTAAGCGAAGAACTTGACGAAGTCTGTTCTGAGCCCTCAATATCGTGAGCCGCAGGCGAATACAAATTATCATTAAACAATCTCAATCTCAACAGTCCAAACAAAACATCATCTTTGTTCACAAATTCCAAAAAGAATTCCTTTCCTTCTGATGCATTATATTCTGTAATTTTTAATTCAACTTTATTGTCTTCCGGCTTGTTGAAGCCGACTTCACGCATTCTGATTTCTTTTATTTTACTTTTGTTTTTCCTGAATTCATGCTCGATGTCTTTTCGCAAGTCCAATTTTTTAACGCCATCAATTAATTTTTCTTTTGGAAACTCGCGCATGACTCTCATAACCCGGCAATAATGGGGGATTAGATTCATCATTTTTTCAAGAACATCCCAAGTTTGTTGTTCGTTATAAGGTTGAAATCCGATTATCTTGTGAGTTTTTGCAAGAGGGGAATCTTCAATTACTTGGCATGGATAAATTTTCAATTGGTCAGGACGAAAATTTTCATCATCAAAAATCTTTGCAAAGAGCTCAATGTCTTTTTCAGGATTGCTGAAAGGCAGGCCCGGCATAACGTGATATCCTAATTTGAAACCCGCATTCTTCAAATTTTTTGTGGCATCAATAACATCTGCAACTTTATGCCCTCTATTTGTTTTTTTGTATAACTCATCGTCCGGCATTTGAACGCCGATTTCAACCCGCGTTGCTCCAAAATCCAGCATTCTTTTGATTTCTTCAGGCGAGCAATTATCAGGACGATTTTCAATGCACATTGCAACGCATCTGTGCTCTGCTGTTTCATTGACTTTTTTCGCTGCTTCCAAATCAGGAGAGTCGATTCCATTCAAGGCATCATAACATCTTTTTATGAATTCATATTCATAATCTATTGGATATTGCAGAAATGTTCCGCCGAGAATTATTAATTCTATCTTGTCTGTTGGATGCCCCATTTTATTCAAAACGTAAAGTCGATTTTTAACCTGGACAAAAGGGTCAAAATGCAAAGCCAATGCTCTCATTATTGCAGGAGATTTATTTGTATAACTTTGCGGAACATATTCACCTCCAGGACAATAAATGCATGTTCCATGATTGCATTTCCTTGGTTTCAGGACAACTGTCAGAGGCGTAACTCCAGAAATTGTTCGAACAGGTTTCTTCAGAAAAGCGGCTTCCATGGGAAGTTCTTTAAACTTTTTTTGTTTTATTAATGTTATGAAAAGCGATTACGCATATAATCAGCAGAGCATATGGGAAGCGATTGCAGGGCCCTGGAAAAATTACAGAAGCAAGCCGATTGAAGAAGTTGCCGAGTTTCTAAGCAAACAGAAAGGAAAAATCTTGGATTTGGGATGCGGAAGCGGAAGAAACTTTGTGAAGATAAAAGGAACAATTTACGGCATTGATTTTTCAGATAATATGCTGAAATTTGCGAGGAGATACGCTAGTAAAAAAAATATCAAAGTTAGATTAACCAAAGCTCATGCGGACAATTTACCTTTTCATGACAATTTTTTTGATGCTGGAATTTTTATTGCAGTCCTCCACTGCATTCCAACAAAAACAAAAAGAAAAAAGGCTCTGAAGGAATTACTCAGGGTTTTGAAGCCAAATGCGGATGCTTTCATAACTGTCTGGGACAAGAATCAGAAGAAATTCAAGAATTCAAAAAAGGATCTATTCATTCCATGGAAATATAATGTAGAAAAATACCAAAGATATTATTATTTGTACAATAAAACAGAACTTATTAAATTATTAAAAGAAATTGGTTTTGAGATTCTTAAGGCAAATGATTCGAGAAATACAGACAGCAAATATTCAGAGCGGAATATTATTGTTAGAGTGAAGAAGCCTATTTCTTCTTGAAAACATTGACCAAATCGAAGAAAGATTTTTTTTCAAAATCTGCGATTCTTTTTGTCTTTGCTTCAATATTGATTTTTATCAAACCGAACAGGGAAATGAAAACGGTTCCCATGAGATAATCTTTTCCTTCTAAATTTTGCAGCGAGAGAATAAATTTTTGCACTCTGTTATTTATGCCATGTTCCCTCATTTTGTTATAAATAAGATTTTCAACCTCATCAAAATCAATGTCGTAATCCAAATTCAATTTTGTTGGAATTTTTTTGTCAAGAACATCAATAGTTGTCATTTTTCCCTCCTGTTCCATCTGAAAGCTTGTTATTTTTTCTTTTCCAGGCGAAAAAAAATCAATATGCTGCTTGTTGTCATTTCCTTCTTTGTCTATAGTGAAGAATCCGGAACAGGGATAAGATTCAGGATTTTCCTGAATAAATTTTCTGTAATCGCTGCTTTCCTGAAGGCGCCGGAGAAAATATTTGAAGTTCATTTTTTATTTTTCATTCTCTATTCTTAATCTCTTTTTCTATTTTTTCTATAAATTCCCCAACTTTCATTTCTTTTATTTTGCTGTTTCCTTTTTCCCTTATTGCAACAGAATTTGATTTTTCTTCCTTGTCGCCAACAACTATTATATATGGGATTCGCATTATTTCTGCATCCTTGACTTTTGCAGGAATTGTCGTCTGCCTGAAGTCAGCATCCAACCTTATGTTATGGATTTTCTTTTCTATTTCTTCAATAATTTTTTTTGCATATTTTTCATTCCTATCTGTGAAAGACAGAATTCTTACCTGAACCGGAGCCAGCCATGTCGGGAATCTTCCATTGAGATGTTCTGTCAAAACTCCGATGAATCTTTCCATTGAGCCAAGAATTGTTCTGTGAATCATGATTGGACGTTTTCTTATGTTGTCTTTATCTATGTATTCTAATTCAAATCTTTCAGGCATCGCGAAATCAAGCTGAATTGTTGCACACTGCCATTCTCTTCCCAGCGAATCTTTCAAATGGAAATCTATTTTTGGTCCGTAGAAAGCACCTTCGCCTTTGTTCACTTTATAAGACATTTTTCTTTTTTTCAAAACACTTTCAAGAATTTTTTCTGCTTTATCCCATATTTTATCACTTCCTATTCTTTTTTCAGGGCGCGTTGAAAGTTCAACCCTGTAACTGAAGCTGAATTTTTTGTAAACGAAATCATCAAGCTCAATTATTTTGCCGATTTCTTCTTCAATTTGCTCTTCTGTGCAATAAATGTGAGCATCATCCTGCGTGAATTGGATAACTCTGAATAAGCCGCCTAAAACCCCGGACAATTCCTGCCTGTGAACAATTCCGAGCTCTGCAACCCTTAATGGAAGCTCTTTGTAAGACTTTGGCCTGTTTTTGTAAACAAGAATTCCGCCAGGGCAATTCATTGGCTTGACTGCAAATTGCCTTTTTTCATATTCTGTCAAAAAAATATTGTCTTTGTATTTTTCCCAATGTCCTGAGATCTGCCAAAGCCTTTTGTCGAGAATTTGAGGGGTTGAAATTTCCTGATATCCTGAATTTCTATGAACTTCTCTCCAATAATCTATTAGTTCATTTTTAAGAATAAGCCCGTTATTGTGCCAGAAAACCATGCCAGGCGCAACTTCTGAGAAAGAGAACAAATCCATTTCATTTCCTATAATTCTATGGTCATTATCCTTTAGTTTTGAGGTATCTAATTTTGTTTTTGAAATTTCACGCAAGAGTTGCTTTGGATCATATTTTTCATCACTTTCTCTTCCTTGAATGTGAATTTCTCTGGACAGTTCAGAAAGAGGATGCCCTTTGACTTTAAGTTCAAATTCCTTGTAATAGCCGAATGGCGCCCGGATAACTTCATACTTCTTTTTTTTCAATTCTTTCTCAGCTTCCTCAAGAATTTTTATTGCAATCTCCGGGTTTCCGAGATTTGATGACAAGTGAGCATAAGGATAAAGAACAATTGTTTTATCATTTACCTGACCGGAAATGTCCTCAATGTCTTTTACGAATTGTGAAACAGAATCCAATGAGTCGCCTTTTTCAACAGCGGTTAGTATGACTAATGGCTCTTTCACAAATTGCTCTTTTTTCCTTTCTTCGCTCAATTCTTCCGGATTTTTGAGTGCTTTTTTCAGAGGCTTAAATTTCAAATAATCGCAGTGCAGAGACAGAATCTTCATATTTGTGGAAAACAAGGGAAGTTTATAAAATTAATTAAGAATCATAATCCATCACGGAAATCTTTAAAAGATTTGATATATCTGCGAAGTTATGGTTAAAAAATATTTAACAATTGCAATTGCATCAGCCTTCTTAGCAGCAGCACCCGTTGTTCAGGCGCCTGTTCAAACATTAGCGCCTCCAAGCCCTATTGAAATATCAGTTATTGCTGAAGATGTTTTCGGCGACAGAGCAAGAAAGAATAATGAAAACCTGCAAAGTTTGATAGAAGAGATTAAGTGGATGGAAAATGATGGGATATACCAGAGAGTTACTTTATTATATGATAAGTTAAAAGCTCCTGAATATCTGACAAGGAAATTCATAAGATCCCTGGGTTATGCTGAATCTGAAGATTATTCACGGGCATTAAGCAAAATGGGGGCCAGAGGATGGGGGCAATTGATGAGAGCTGCATGGTACGAGGTTGATAAATCAAATTATGAAAGGAATGCTTTCAGGCTCGACAAAAACATGGAAGTTTCAATAAAATATTTGAAATTTCTTGATTCACAATTAAAATTACTTTATCCAGATTGGAATAATCTGACAAGCGAAGAAAAAACAAGACTTATTGCTGCAGCCTACAACGGCGGGGTAAAAAATCTACTTGACGCTGATTGGAATGTTAAAAGTACGGCAGATGAAACAAGGAATTATATGAAGAGGATAGAAGATATTGCGAAAGAAATTGCCCCCAATGTAAAATTGTTCAAAGATTTTTAGAAAAATTTAATAAAATTAATTCTATATATTTTTGTGAAAAAATACTGGTCTGGAAAAGTTACAAGAGAAAGTGATGCGCTTGATTTGGAAGAAGGAGTTTTTACATGGAAAGACCCCAAGAAAATTGCGCGCTCGCTGAAACGCTCCGCTCTTGAGAGCAACCGAAGAAAATCTCCTCCTTTGAAATCAGCAATGTCAATGCTTAATTTTTACATAAACCGAGCTGGAAAAAACCTTTCTTCTTCACAAAGAAAAATTTTGGAGAAAGCGAAGATTGAATTGAGGAAATTATTTGAGTAAGAATTAAAAATAAGCGATTTTTAATTATAAAATGGCAGAAAATTTATTGTCGGATAATGAGAAACTTGTGAAAGAATTCGGAGCCAGTCGTATCTCTGATTTGACCGACTTGCCTGACTTTTACACTTTTCAAAATGGCCTGATTTATTCACACAGAGATTTTGACAAATTTATGAAAGCAATAAGAAAAGGCGAGAAATGCGCAATCGTTTCCGGTTTTAATGCTTCAGGAACAGTACATTTCGGGCACAAGGCTGTTTTTGATACCAATCTTTATTTTCAAAAAAAATACGGAATTCTCGTATTTATTCCAATATCAGATGATGAAAGCTACGTTGCAGGAAAAGTCAAAAATCAGGAAGAAGCGCTGAAAAATTCCTTTGAATTGGCAAAGGAATTGCTTGCATATGGTTTTGACCCACACAAAACTTACTTTATCATAGACCAAATCTATACCAATATTTACAATTTGGCCATAAAGCTTTCAAGAAAAATAAACTTGTCCGAGATAAAAGCGACTTATGGATATAAAAATGAAGATAATATTGGATTGCATTTCTATCCTTCAATTCAGTCTGCGCATATTTTATTTCCGCAGGAAAAATTTGGAATAAAAAATGTTCTTGTTCCCATCGGTCCTGATGAAGATGCTCATATAAGAATTTGCAGAGATGTCGCTCCCTTGGCAGGTTATAATAAACCATCAATATTGCATGTCACTTTTTTGCCGGGAATCGACGGGAAAAAAATGTCCAAATCAAGGGATAATGCAATATTCCTGAAAGACAATGAGAAGGCAATAATCAAGAAAGTGCGTAGGGCTTATAGCGGCGGACAAAAAACAATAGAAGAGCACAGAAGACTCGGGGGCAATCCTCATGTTGATGTTGCATTACAATATTTGTCCAAGTTTTTCTTGGAAAGTGAGGAATCCAAAAGACTTATTGAGGAGTATAAAGGCGGCAAAATATTGAGCGGCGAAATAAAAGATATTTTGTCCAAAAAATTAGTCAACTTTATTTCTGATTTTCAAAAAAGATTGAAAAATGTCAAGGATGAAGACATAAGAAAATGTATTTTGATGAACGAAAAGAATTTCTGAATAAATATTATCTACTAAATATTTATAAATCTAAAACGATATGTATAAGAGATTAA
>CAYXOE010000015.1:0-11999 GCA_964466855.1 Candidatus Woesearchaeota archaeon | reverse complement strand
TAATGATTCAAACAAGAAGTTTTCTCAAAATACAAAACAGGAGTTTTGCATAATGGCGGCCACGACAACTACAACAACCCCCATAATCTTTCAAAATACAATTTTCACGAATTTTATTCTGCCTTTCCTTCTCGTATGGCTAATTGCTTTTGCTGTTTTGCAGAAAACAAAACTTCTTGGGGAGTCTGCACAGTTAAATGCCCTCATTTCCCTTGTCGTGGGTTTTATTCTTGTATCTGCATTTAATTATTCAACTGTAATAAACAACCTGATTTTGTTCTTGGCAATTGGATTGGTGATAATTTTTATAACCTTGCTTTTATGGGGATTTATCAGCGGCAAAGAAGGTTTTGAATTAAAAGAACATCCTGCTTTCAGAACTATTCTTCTTGTTGCTTTTATAATTGCAATAATAATAGCGATTATATGGGCATTTGGAATTCCTCTTTCGGGCGGACAGGGAAGCATTACTTATTTACTGTTCAATCAGGTTTGGAGCCAGCCTTTCTGGACTAATTTGATATTCATTATCTTGATAGGGCTTGCATTGGCGATAGTATTGAGAAGCGCAAAAGGCAAAGGTTAGAAACATATTTAAAGAAAAATACTTTGTTTTTTAAAATGATAGGTGGTATTTTGGAAACGACTTTTTTGGCTGGCGGAATCGGCGATGCACTTAATAATCTCGCTTCTTTAGGATTTTTTACTTATGCTCTTCCTTTCTTATTGATATTTGCACTTGTCTTCGGAATTCTTACAAGAATGGGTTTGTTTAAGGAGAATAAAGCTGTTACAGCAATAATTGCATTGGCGGTTTCACTGATGACTTTGAGCGTTCCAACTGTTCCCCAATATTTTTCACAAATCTTTCCGGGCATGGGAATTGGCCTAACGATACTGCTTGTAATATTAATTATCGTCGGAATATTTTCAGACCCAAAGAAACCAGGATTCACCATTCCATTATTTATTCTTGCAGCAATAATTGCATTGGTTGTCATAGTTAATAGTTCCGGTGTTGATGTGGGGGCATGGATACAAAATAATTTAGGAAGTACTGCCGGGACATTAATTATAATTGCAATTGTAGTTGTTGCTCTTGCATTGATAATAGGAAGGACAAAAAGGGGTGCAGAAAGAACTCCTATAGCATGGGAACCTTTATGGGCGCGTGGAGAATAATTATTTTCCTTGAAATATAAATCCATATTTTTTTAAAAATCCAGAAACAGGTTATAAAAACATAAATTCCAAAATTATCAAAGTGCGGTTCTCAAAATTGGCTTTTGTTTTATCAACAATTTTTATTTTCTCTTTTTAGAAACTTTTTCTTCACTTGCAGATTCTTCTTCACTTGATGAACGACGCCCGCCGCCCCCGACAATTTTGCCGAAAGAATCCTGCATCATTGACATTTCTTTTTTTATGCTTTCAAGATTGCTTCCATATGAGCCGACTTTTTCAAGAATTGATGATTGAATCTTGTCGATAATTGCCTCAATTCTTTTTAATCTTTCATTCAAGTGTTCAAGTTTTGCCTGCGTCAAGGATTTGAATTCGTCAACAGAATCAACTTTTTTCGCAATGTCTGAAATTTTTTCCTCAAACACTTGCTCCGAAACCTCAACAATTGTATCTGTGCTGACTGCCTGTTGATTGTAGTAATTGCCGTACCCCTCATATCCCTGCTGCGGATAGTAAGCTGGCTGCTGCGGCTGAGGAGTGTAAACTTGTTCATTGCCGTACTGCCCCTCTGCATATTGCTCTTGCCCCTGCTGCTCATACTGCCCATATTCATTTCCATATTGCCCTCCTGCGCCGGGAACAGGAGCTTCCATATTTTCATCACCTTTAATGTCAGAGACAGCGCTTTTTATCTGCGCATGATTTAATGCCTCATTTATTTCCCTGGGAGAAAATTGTTTTCTTAACTCGGAGATTATTTCCTGGTCAGAAATATTTGGATTTCTCTGCCTCATTTGCATAACCTGATCAAGGGCGCTTGCCATTTTATTTTCTTCCTCCGAATGGCTGGAACATTCTCATTTGCTTTTGCAGAATTTCAACATCGTCTTTTCTTGCGAACTTTGAAATTTCCTCAGAAACAGAATCAACAGAGACATTCATTCTTTCAATGTCGTTTTTTATAATATCAATCTCTTTTTTTATTTCTATAATATCCTGCGTGCTTTTTTCCTTTGTTTCTATTAAATTTTTTCCTAACATCAGAATCTGATTTTTAAGAATTCTTTGCTTGTCTTCCAAATCCCTTAATCTTATTATAAGATCAACATTATATCCCTGATAAGCCGGTTGTTCGCCTGCCATATTATGTGAATGCTAAAAGAGTTTAAAATTGTTTTGATGGCAAATAATACAAAAAATTTTAAATCAAGGACATTTAGGTTGATTGAGACTAACATGCAATTTAAAATAAATCAAAGATTTCCATGAAATCGCATTATCATGCAATTTAAAGCAAATTAAAATTTGCATTAAAATCCAAAAATGAATTTTAAAGAGGGGACAGCGCTTTATGCTTATGAAACGCAACGGGAAGGCGGGGAAGATGTTCTTTATGTAAATTATCTCGGCGCACCCTTTGTTCCAAGCATTGCCGATTCGCCGGAGGTCATGGAGAGGACAATTGATGCCCTTATTGAAAGCCCGAATGTTGCACGAATTGTTTTTGTCCAGCAGAAAAATTATAATTATGACCTGAAGGAATCTACGTTGCTTCTTGAGATTTCGCAGCTTTATGTTTATCTCATAAGGCAGGAGAGAATTTTGTCAAAAGAGAAACTTGTCACAAGCGCTGAACAATTCTTTAGCCAGCGATACAATGAAATTTTTTCTGTTCTTTATTTTTTGAAGAGAGATCCAGTTGCAGCCTATGTTGAGCTGAGGAATAATATTGTTGAAGCAAAACTTATGCTTGACAAATTAGGAGCTTCATACAAATTGGATCAGGGAAATTACATCAGACTTCTTGAAAAAATTTTTGAAATGCTACAAAATACGAAATTGATTCAGGGAGTTCTGAATTTCATGAAAGATTATCAAAAGACTGACAGAGAAATTTATCACAAAATCTTTGAGCCGGACGTCATCCCCAATTTTACCTTTACGCGATTGGTTTCTGAAATTCCAGATGATGCAGAGATTGTTGACCAATATAGAATTTCAAGCAGCGAATATGATGAATCAATTGTAACGATATTGAGAAAAAGAAATGAATCAAAGTTGATTTATCATTTGCTTCCGCCTGAAAATTCCCTCGATGAAGAGCATAACCTGCTTCTTAATCTGGCGAGAAATGTTCTCATTGAGCACCAGCCAAAAGCAGAGGAATTTACAGACACCGCAAGGACAAGGCAGGTTTTTTTTAATATTTCAAAAGATTTGCTGCAGGATTTGGCACAGACAAAAAACATAAATCTTAATTATTCTGACCTGAACAAGCTTGCACGGATTCTTGTCCGGCATACAATCGGATTCGGGTTGATTGAAGTTTTGCTGCAAGACAAGAGCATTCAGGATATCGTTCTTAATGCGCCAATCCCGATGACAAATATTTTTTTGAGGCATGAAGTTTATGATGAATGCTACACGAATATTCTTCCGAGCCAGGAAGATGTTAATTCGTGGGCGGCAAAATTCAGAATAATTTCAGGCAGGCCTTTGGATGAGGCAAATCCTGTTTTGGACACGCAGCTGGAAATTGACAACATGAGAGCGAGAATTGCAATTGTGCAGCAGCCATTATCCCCAAACGGGCTTTCCTATGCAATAAGACGCCATCGTGAAGAGCCTTGGACACTTTCACTTTTCATAAAAAACAGAATGATTAATCCTTTGGCAGCCGGGCTTTTGAGTTTTTTAATAGATGGAGGAAGAACATTGCTGGTTGCAGGAACGCGAAGTTCTGGAAAAACTTCCTTGCTTGGGAGTTTGATGCTTGAAATTTTGCCGAAGATAAGAATTATTGTCATTGAAGATTCCCTTGAACTTCCTCTTGAATCGCTGAGGAAATTAAATTATGATATTTTGCAGATGAAAGTCCGATCTGCTCTTTTGAAGACGACGAATGAAGTTTCTGCCGACGACGGGATAAGAACGAGCTTGCGGTTAGGGGACAGCAGTTTGATTATAGGAGAGGTGAGAAGCGTTGAAGCAAAGGCGTTGTATGAAGCAATGCGGGTCGGTGCTCTTGCAAACACTGTTGCAGGAACAATCCACGGAGCTTCACCTTACGCTGTTTTTGACAGGGTTGTGAATGATTTGGAAGTGCCTGCAACAAGCTTCAAAGCGACTGATGTCATTGCTGTTGCGAATCCAATAAAATCCCCCGACGGCATGCATTCTTGGAAGAGAGTTTTGCAAATTTCAGAAGTTAGAAAACATTGGAAAAAAGACCCCCTTGAAGAAAATGGATTCAGTGATTTGCTGAGGTATAATGTTGAGAAAGATGAATTGGAAGCAAGCGATGATTTGATTAATGGAGACAGCGAAGTTGTAAAAGCCGTTGCTGAAAATGTCAAAGGCTGGGCCGGGAACTGGGATGCTGTTTATGACAATATTCTATTGCGTGCGAAGATAAAGGAAGAAATTGTAAAAGCTGCTGCAAGTTCCGGGCGAAAAGAATTGCTCGAGGCTGCATTCAATGTTTCTGCAAATCAGGAATTTCATGCGATTTCAAATGAGATAAGGGAAGAAATTGGGCTGCCTTTGTCAGAAAGGGTTTTTCCAGCCTGGCAAAAATGGCTGAATGCTGAAATCAAAAAAAAGAGGATTTGAAAAATTTATAAACAATAATTAGTTTAATTGAAAATGGCTCCTGAAAAGAAAAAAATTGTTATTACACCTGAAAAAAGAAGAGCGGTTGAAGAATTAGCTGCAAACAAGGAATTAGTTACAAAATATGGAAAATATGGAAGAGAATTATTGTTTGCGAAGAGTAATCTTCGAGATTTGAGAAAAGAATATAGGATTGAGGGGGATGTATCTTTAAATTCCGATGTTGCGAAACAAAGATTGTCACGTGCATATGAAAAGGTCGGGGAGCTTTATTCCAATGTCGGAAATTTAAGGGAGGCATTAAAATATTATCATAGCGCAGAACAATATGCTCCTCATGAAAATGTTAAAGAAAGAATTGCAGGAAAAATATCTGCTTTGGAAGAAAGTATGACAGATATTCTTGGAATAGAGCAAAGAGCTGTCGGATATCTTGCAATAATCTCTCTTTCAGCCGCACTTTTATCGCTCTCGTTGAAGTGGACGGGCTCTGTTGTCGGAACAAGTTCTGCAAGAATAAATTGGATTGCATTGGTTCTTTTCCTTCTTGGTGGCGTATTTTTGGTTTTTTATCTGAGGGCTAAGAAAAAGAAGCGAGGGAAGTGAAAGTTTATTAATTATTTTTTCTTTGTGATATAAATAAAAGGTGATAAAATGCCATATCCTGATTCATTCCCGCCAACCTCGCCCCCAAACCCCCGACCAACCCGCAACCTCGCCCCCCCAAGCAATTATCCAAATAATTTTAACAATCAACCATATCCAAATTTTAACCAGAATTTTCAACAACCTCAATCCCCCCAAATTCCGCCGCAAATGCCCCGTGATGTCAATGAGATTTTAAGGAAATATGGAAGCAAGATTGAGAGCCAGATTCAGACAAGCGTTCAACAGCAGGGCAGCTCATACAGCCAGGCATACACGACATTCAAGGAAGAAATGGCGCCTGCATGGTCAAGATATGAAAAATGGTGCCACAGTCTGGGAAACATTATCAAGCTTAAAGTTGCAAAAAAAGATGAAGAAAAAGTCCGAAGAAATCTGGGGATTGCGCATCTTGATGTAGAGCCGTGGCAGGTAGTAACACTGGCAGCAATTACATTTTTTCTTGTATTTCTAATAGGGCTTTTCATTTCTGCTTCAATATATATTTTTACCGGAAATTTGCCCGTCCTATTTTTCATAATGCTTGTTATTTTTTCTCTTTTCTTTTATAATTACATTCTGGGGTTTCCCCAAAGATTTGCAACCCAATGGCGATTGAAGGCTTCGTCGCAGATGGTTCCTGCAATTTTATACATCGTCGTTTACATGAGGCATACATCAAATTTGGAGAAGGCAATTTCTTTTGCTGCAGAACATTTGCAATATCCTCTTGCGCTTGATTTCAAGAAAATATTTTATAATGTTGAAATCGGAAAATTTTCAAGCATAAAGGAAAGTCTAGATAATTATCTTGATGGGTGGAAAGATTATTCACCTGAATTTATTGAATCATTTCATTTGATTGAGAGCAGCCTGTTTGAGCCCGACGAGAATACAAGGATTGCAACTCTTGAGAAAGCATTGCAAGTCATCCTTGACGGCGTTTATGACAAGATGCTTAAGTTTGTTCACGATGTGAGAAGCCCGATTCAAAGCACGTACATGCTCGGGACAACTTTGCCTGTTCTCGGGCTTGCTCTTCTCCCTCTGGCATCAATCATGGTTGGAAATCTTTTGCAGGCGAGCCATGTTTTTATTTTGTATGATTTGATAATCCCCTTTCTTGCATTTTTTCTTATGAATAAATATTTGATGTTGAGACCCGGGGGTTATGGGGAGACAAGTTTGCTTGAGAGAAATCCACTTTATCACGAATATAAAAGCAGGAAAGCTTATTACAAAGCATTTCTCATTGCCCTGCCTTTCTTTGTTCTTGGACTACTTCCTTTGATTTGGGGATTTACAGGATTGCCTCAATTCTTGGGGATGCCGCTTGATCCGTCATTTGCAGACCTGGGATTAGGAGCTTTTGGAAATAATAGTTTCTTTGGATTCGTAACAGCTGCCGACGGCTCAATAAAAGGCCCATTCGGCGCAGGCGCTTTGATCTTGAGTTTATTTATTCCCCTTGGACTTGCAATATTCTTCTCAACATCTTACAAAGAGAAAACAAAAAATTTAATCAAGGAAAGGGAAAATACAAAAGAGCTTGAAGGCGAGTTCAATAATTCATTATTTCAGCTGGGAAACAGGATTGGAAATGGAACACCACCAGAATTAGTTTTTGGGAGGGTTGCTGAATCAACAACCGGCCTGAAAACTTCTGATTTTTTCAAGAAAGTAAATTACAATATTCAGCAGGGCGGCATGAGCGTTGAAGGAGCAATTTTTGATTCAAAGCGGGGAGCAATCAATTATTATCCCTCTGACTTGATTGCGACGAGCATGAGAATTTTAATTGAAGCTTCAAAAAAAGGATTGAAAATTGCAGCTGTCAGCCTGATGAGCATTTCAGAATATGTAAAGAACATTCAGAAAATAGGGGACAGATTAAGGGATTTGCTTGCAGAAATAATTTCTGACATGAAGAGCAACATGATTTTTCTTGCACCTTTGCTTGCCGGGGTTGTCGTTGGATTGGCCGCAATGATAACAACTATTCTTACAAAATTGAATCTTGCACAGTTAAGCGGCAATGCAGCAGGCTTGGGAAATTTGGCAGACATCCTTTCCTTATTTGATTTGAAGAATATGATTCCCCCCTATTATCTGCAGCTTGCAATCGGAATTTATCTTGTGGAGATTATTTTCATTTTGACCGGAACTCTTGTGACAATTGAATCCGGCGAAGACAAATTGCAGAAAGCGAATAATACAGGCAAAAATGTAAGGCGGGGAATTACTTTGTATTTCATGGTTGCATTAATATCAACTTTTGCATTATTTGCATTGTCATCGCTTGTGCTTGGAAATTTGGGCGGATAACACGCCTCATTTTAGAGATAATTTTATTAATTCATTTTGTTTATTTAGAATATGAGAAATAAAAGAGCAATAATATCGGAATTTCTTCCATGGCTTTTGATTGCTCTGGCTGTTCTTGCAATTTTGATGATAACTATCTTTATTTTGAAAGGGCAGGGGTTTTCACTTATTGATAAATTAAAAGGGCTTTTTGGGGGAGTATGAGAAATAAATTTTTTGGAGTTGATGAAGGTGATAATGAAAAGGAACAGAAACTTAATTCGAGTCTTATAATCGCGTACGAAAAAGAGGCGATAAAAAATGTCTGAGTTAACAATTTCTGAACTGATAAAAATAATTATCGGGGTTTTGGTAGTTGTTGCTGTTATCATTGCATTGTATTTGTTTTTTAAAAATCAAGTGATAGATTTTTTCAGCGGATTTGGGGGGAATTCGTCAAAGTTATTTTTGGCATTGATAAGATGAAATTAATTGCGAACGTAAAGGGGAATATTAATAATGATAAAAGACTGAAATTTAATTCGCGTCGGCATTATCGCGTACGATATGATCTAACAGAAAAAGAGGTGATATTATGAAACGTTTTATAAAAAATCGCAGAGGATTTTTGCTGGGCGAAGAAACTGTGAAAATAATACTTGCAATAATCAGCATTGTAGGGTTAATTGTATTTGTTGTTTATTGGTATAATGCCTATTCTGCAAACAGCGAAACAAAGAATGCAGAGGCATCTTTAAATCGTATTTTAGTAGATATAAACTCCGGAAGGACGCAAACGATAATTTACAATCCAAAGGATTGGGTTTTGTCGTCATGGCCCCATGATTTTCAACTTGAAAAAAATATACTCCCCTCAACATGCTTAAATAACAAATGGAGCAAATGCATCTGCATCTGCCAATTTAACAGTATTGGATGCAATGAAGGCGGCGTTTTAGGGGCCTGCGTACAGAGCAATTTTTCAGTTACGTCTTCTGGCGAGCCCCCAGAAACGAATTCTATTCTCTTGAATCCTGTTCCTGTAATCCTGTCAATCAATCAAACAAATAAATCAATTTCCATAAGCAGATGAGTTCTGAAGAAGAAGGGCAGCTAGAGCCCCTGATAAAATATTTAATCTGGATAACGCTTTTTATAATTGTAGCTGCTGGCTTATATTTCATGCTTAAAAAATTTGGGATAATATGATGCAAAAAAGAGCTCATTCACATTCACTCTCTGATTTTCTTCCAAAAAACCGCAGAGGGCAGACAATGATGATTGTAACAATTATTATTTTAATTGTAAGTTTCATTGTTATTCTTTATTTTATACTTAGATTAAATCTTGGCTCGACAAGCAACAGCGAAGTTTGCCGTAATTCTGTCTTATTGCAGGCAAGAGGGACAAAATATTTGGGAAATAATTTGCAGTGCAAAACAGATTATGTATGCATTTCAGGCGGGCAAAAATGCACGAACATGACTGCTTCAGTGACTGTAAATGTAAATCCAAATGACAAAAATGAAATAATGAAGGCAATTGCCAATCAATTAGCAAATTGCTGGTATACATTCGGCGAGGGGGTACAATACGTTGGGCCTTCTCCGGGGGGAGGCAGTTTATGCGGAGTCTGTTCCATAATTGCGTTTGACGATAAAATACAAAATTCCAAGATATTTCCAACCATAAAAGATTGTCTAAATTTTTATCAAGAAACCGCGGAAAATTCCAAAATATGCAGCGCACTTTTTTCAGCCAATCCATCGGGAGCTCAACCCCGCATTTTTAGTTATAAGGAGGTAATAGATTACCTTAATGTAACACAGAAAACAGAGGCACAAACCTATTTGCAATATTTGTATGGAATGCCTCTTGATAAGCTTCTTGCCCAGCCAAACGTGAGACCTCTATATGATACTGGAATGATTTCTACAGCTGACCAATTTGCAATTATTACTGGGGAATCAAATACAGTCGCATTTAGCATTTTTGGGGGCGGGACTCTTCCGCCAGTTTTATTAAAAACTACCGATGTTTCAAAATACATTACTTCCCAACAATGCGCGAGATATATTACACAGGCTTAACATTTATTAATTTAGTTTTTATGATTTATTCATGAAAAGGGCGAGGAATCGCAAAGGGATGACTTTGCTTCTTGAAAATATTACTTTCATAATTCTCAATTTAATTTTTATCGGGATACTTGTTGCTTTTTTACTCACGAGAGCGAACACTGCATCAATTCTTGAAGAAAAATATGCAAAAGAGATTGCGCTTATGCTTGATTCTGCAAGACCGGGAATGGAAATAATACTTAACATGACTGATGCATTTTTGGCCGCTGAAAAAAATCTTGGAAAAAATAATGTTAATAATTTAGTTACAATTTCAGGAAATATAGTAAATGTAAATCTTGGCACACCAAGAGGATATTCCTATTCTTTTTTCAATAATGTAAATATTGCAAATTATTATATTGATAAAGAAAACAAGGATTATATTTTCTTCATAGGAGATGGATAAAACTAATTCACGCGGCTCAGAAGTATTAACGCTGTATTGGTTTTTTATAATTGTTATTGTCGCCAGCGCTATTGTTTACATGGCGTATTCTTTTTATGGCGCGCCTTTTGATGTAAGAAACCTTGAAGGGCGCGCATTGAGCAGTCAAATAGCCGGCTGCCTTACAAATAAAGGCTATATTAATGAACAAATTTTTTCACCTGATTTCCAAAATAATTTTCTTGCAAATTGCAATATAAATTTTACAACAGAAGATTTTTCTGACTGGAAAATAAACTCACAATACTATGCAGGAATCAATGTGTACAAATTCAGCCCGAGTTCGCAATATCAAGGTGAAACAGGCAGCACTGTTTCTAATATTTACGGAGATGAGTTGGTTAATCTTACTCTTGGGAATATTAATTTGAAAATCGCATGGGAACTTTTAAAACCGCGGGCAGGAATACTCTCTTTTATTGGCAAGAGGAATGTAAACAAGATTGTAATTCACGCAACAGCGGGCGCCGACGCATTTGGTGCCATACAAACTCTTTCTGAAAATAAATTGAGCATACATTATATGATTGACCGTGATGGGACAGTTTATTCGATAAATAATAATCCAACTTCTTATGTAGATTCATTTGAGCCGGAGAATAATATTGCACAGCAAGCAGGATGCTACGACCCTCGCACAAAAACACAATGGGAGAAGTGTTCATCAGGGTGCCTTGATGCAAATGGGCTTATATCTGCAAACTGCCAGGCATTAAGTAATCCGCCGCAAAGCTCCAGCTGCTGCATTGAAGAAAATTCAAAATCAATCGGGATTGAATTGGTAAATCTTCAATCATTGTGCACAGGCTCAGGTTCATCATACTGCAAAAATGCTGTAACTGTAGGCGGAAAACAATGGGAGACATATTCCGATGCCCAAATAAATTCATTGGTCATTTTGGTTTCTGATATTGCCGCAAGATATAATATACCTCTTAGCAGAGAAGATATAATCGGCCATTATCAGTCATCAAGCTACAAATTTGATCCAGGACCGCAATTTCCATGGGAAAAATTCATGCAGGATTTGAATGAGCGCGGCGCTGTTGCCTCTTCGCAGACGTTGCTGGTCCAAGGACAACAGCAAAAAGCTTTTTATGCTATTGATAAAAATGGGACACAGTATATTGTTCAAGTATTAAGCCTTGTTGGAAAGACACAGAAAAATGTTTAATATTAAAATAAATAAAAAAGCACAAATAGGGCAGACAATGACATGGGTGGTCGCGACTGTAATAATCATGATTATTCTGATTATATCAATTGTCATAACAGCTGATCCTCGTATTAAGACACTTAAGGCACTTCCTTACACAAATAAAGTTGATTTATTTGCTGACAAATCATTGACAGCTTATTTGCTGACAAATAAGAGTGCAGGGGCAAGAGTTTACGCAACATTGGCAAATGAAAATGATGTGAATGATTTTAACAAAAATCTTGCACAAATGATTTTTATAAATCTCTATAGCGGATATTATGATTATTTGTCCTTTGAACTTAATCCCGGGACAAAGACAATTGCATTTTTTGCGTATGGCGGAGGCAATTTGCCAACAGACTTTACTGTTAAAAATATAATCAATATTGGAAATAAAAAATTTGTACAACTGGAGATGACCCACAAAACATGACAAGCAGAACCACCCGCGGGTTCCGCACCTCCTGCACCCGACAGGAAGTCG
>CAYXOE010000014.1:4314-13921 GCA_964466855.1 Candidatus Woesearchaeota archaeon | reverse complement strand
AAATTTTATAAATAGATTTCTTATTTAAAAATCATGAAAGAAGTGCCTGAACTAAGCGACGGGGAATTTTGCGAGTTTATAAAAAATGGAACAGTCCTTATTGATTTTTTTGCTGAATGGTGCATGCCATGTTTAATGATGGCTCCTGTCATTGAGGAATTGTCTGACAAATTTCACGGAAAAATAAAATTCGGTAAAGTGAATGTCGACGACAACCAAAAAATCAGCCAGAAATTTCACATTACTTCAATCCCAACTTTCATTCTTTTCAAAGACGGTGTTCCTGAAAAGCAATTCATCGGCTCTATGGCCCATGAAGAATTCACGAAAAATTTGAAGCAGTTTTTGTAAAGTTAATTATAAAACGATTTTAATATGCTTTTTTCTTCAGCGCGTTTTTGGATTATTAATTAATTATTTCGAGTGAAGCGAGACATTTTAACGGGCACAATATACGATATCAAAAGTTTTTTAACTCGTTAAATTGTTCTTTCAATAAGGCTCCGTAGCTCAGTTTGGTAGAGTACTGGACTTTTAATTCCAGAAGAACCGAGGTTCTTCCGCCCATTTCCTTTAAAGGAGTAAAGAAATCCAGGTGTCGCGGGTTCAAATCCCGTCGGGGCCATTAATTTTTCAGTGAATAAATTCTTATAAATGCAAATTTTAATTTTAGATTATGGAATTCGCTGTAGGAAAAATATTGATTGTATTCGTATTGATTTTTCTGTTCGGATTGGAAAGGCAAAGGAAACACACGCCTGTTGGATTGGGAACATTTGTCCTCGTCGCGATTGGCTCAACCGGGCTGACAATTGTTGCCATGGATTTTGGTCTTGCAACAGCAATTCCATTGCTTGGTGCCATCGTGACAGGAATTGGTTTTCTTGGCGCAGGAGTTTTAATGTGGGGAAATTCTTCAGAAAAAACATTGGGCTTCACGACAGCTGCAAGCGTCTGGCTTGTTGCAATTTTTGGATTGATAATTGGCATGGGATATTATGGAATTGGGATATTAATTTACATAGGCGTTTGGATTGTTGTTCTGGTTGACAGAACTCTTGAAAAAAGATTTATTGATTCCTACAAAAGAGAAATTTCAATACGAACAGAGGGCTTCATGGAGAAAAAAGAAATCACTGACATTCTTGCAAAATATTGCAGAAGTTTCAGGCTTGTGAAGGTAGAAATTGACAGAAAGAAGAAAGAAGTTCTGCTGAAATATCTGATTGAGGGCTTGAAAAAAGACATCGAATCGCTTTTGAGGGAATTTTACAGCGAAAAATGGTGCATATCTGTTGAACTTGGATAAGAATATGAAAGAAAGGTTTAAAAATCAAATTTTGATATCTTTTATTATCTCAGAGTTAAGAATAAATAAACCAAAGATTTTTAAAGCCCAAAAATCCGATGCATATCCTTCAACCCAAACACATTAAACTTAATGGAAAAGATGCTGAAGAACTGCTCCTAAAATTAAATGTCTCTAAAGCGCAACTGCCAAAAATTCTTTCAACAGACCCGATGGTGCCTGAAGATTGTGCCATTGGTGATATAGTAAAAATTGAAAGAAAAGATGGTGATAGAACAGAAATTTATTTCAGAGTTGTAGTTTAAAATTATTAATTTAAAAAATGATAATGAATAATCACTTAAGCAGGAAAATTGATAATGCCCCATTTAACGTTACTTCAATATCTTTTATACTACTAATTAAAAAATATCTGCGGATGGAATGAGCGCAAATATGGAAAAAAACAATCATTTAATTGTAAAAAAATACCTCCAGGAAAATTCATTAGTCGCATCAAACATCACTTCATTCAATGATTTCATAAACCAAAGGATGCAGGAAATCACGGATGAAATTTCCAAGACAATCGAGAAGGGTGAATTTGACATTTCTCTCGGAAGAATAAGAGTGGGGAGGCCAAATCTGGTTGAGGCTGATGGAAGTTCTTCATTGATTATGCCTTATGAAGCAAGATTGAGAGACTTGACTTATTCTGCGCCCGTTTATGTCGAACTAACCGTGAGGCACGAAGACCAGGTAGATTCCGAGACAGTTGAGATAGGAAGAATTCCGGTCATGGTAAAAAGCGAGATTTGCAACACGCATGGATTGCCGAAGGAAGAATTGATAAAAAATTATGAAGACCCTCTTGACCCCGGCGGATACTTCATCATCAATGGAAATGAAAGAGTCATGGTCATGGCAGAAGATTTGGCTGAAAACCAGCCGTTTATCGAGGCTGACAAAAATGGAAACCTGACATTAAGATTATTTTCTTTGAGAGGAACTTACAGAATTCCTGTCCTGATTTCTGAAGGCAAAGATGGAATTATAAACGTTTCATTCAGCAGATTCAGGGATATTCCTTCCATTATTTTGCTGAAGGCGCTTGGGCTTGCAAAAGAATCAGATATTGCAAAGTATATTGGCATGGAAACAGATGATTTGATTGTCAATCTTTACGAATATGTCAATATAGCAGACAAAGAAGATGCAATGATGTTCATTGCTGAAAAAACAAATTTGCAGGGAACAAAAAAAGAAATTCTTGACAGGGTAAAGCAAAGAATTGATTCCTTCTTGTTTCCGCACATCGGGCTTGACAAAGAAGACAGGTTGAAAAAAGCAGTCACGCTTTGCAAATTTATAAAACAATTTTTGATTGCAAAAGCAAACCCAAATCTCAGAACTTACAAAGACCATTATGCAAACAAGAGAGTCAGATTGTCCGGTGACTTGCTTTCAAGCCTGTTCAGGGTCAATCTCGGAATTTTGATAAGAGACATCCAATATTCGCTGCAAAAATCGCTCAAAAGAAAAAAATTTTCTTCATTGAAAGTAATTTCAAAATCAACTTTATTTTCACACAGAGTCGAATCTGCAATTGCAACGGGAAGCTGGGTTGGAGAGCGAAGCGGCATCACCCAGAACATGGACAAGACAAACTATCTTGCAATAATCTCGCAATTGCAAAGAGTTTCTTCAATGCTTCAGACAGAACAGGAAAATTTCATGGCAAGAACCCTTGACCCAACACACTACGGAAGATTCTGCCCCATTGAAACACCGGAAGGAACAGAAATCGGATTGCGAAAAAATCTGGCGATATTAAGCAAGGTCTCAACGCGAGTAAACATCAATGAAAATGCATTTATAAAAGAGCTCGAAAAAGAAGGTGTCAGCCTGGAAGAAAATAGCGGCGTTGAGGTTTTTTTCAATGGAGTTTACATCGGAAATGTGAAAAATCCGCATGAGTTTATCTCTAATTTGAGAGAAAAGAGAAGAAATGGAAAACTTCCCTTGCAGATGAGTTTCAGAGATTATGCTGATTTCAATTTGGTTTTGATTTCAACAGAACCGGGGAGAGTTTTGAGGCCTTTGATAATTGCTGATAAAGGAATTCCAAGATTGACTGATGAGCATATGCTCCAGATTGAGCAGGGCGAATTGAAATGGGATGACTTGACCGCAAAAGGAATAATTGAATATGTCGACGCTGCTGAAGAGGAAAATTCATTGATTGCTGTAAAAAAAGAAGAGCTTACTTCTGAACACACGCATATTGAAGTCGACGAGATCTCCCTTCTTGGGGTTGTTACAAGTTTGCTGCCTTACGTGAATCACAATTCCTGCGCAAAATTAATCAAAGGAAGCAAAGGATACAAGCAGGCGCTGGGGCTGTATGCTGCAAATTATCTGGCAAGAATAGATACTGATGTTTCTGTTCTTCAATATCCCCAAAAGCCAATTGTAAAAAGTTTCATTTACGACACACTAAACATTTATCCCGCGGGGCAAAATCTTGTCGTCGCTGTCATGACTTATGACGGATACAACATGGGTGATGCGCTCGTCTTCAACAAAGGAAGCATAGACAGAGGAGTCGGAAGAAGTTTTTTCTTTCGCCCATATTCTGCAATTGAAATGAATTATTCCGGCGGGTTGAAGGATGAGATTGCAATTCCCGAAAAAGATGCGTCCGGCTATAAGATGGAGTCAAGCTACAGATTATTGGAAAACGACGGGATAATTTTCCCGGAGGCTGATGCAAATGAAGGCGATGTTTTGATTGGAAAAATGTCTCCGCCAAAATTCTTGTCCGAGGCGAGAGAAATTTCCGTAAAAACAAAAAAAGAGTCATCTGTCTCCATGAGGCAGGAGGAAAAAGGAACAGTTGAATCTGTTTTCATAACAGAAGATTCAGAGGGAAACAAGATTGTTCAGGTAAAGTCAAGAGACCACAGAATTCCTGAAATCGGCGACAAATTTGCGGCACCATCCGGGCAGAAAGGAGTCATCGGCGCGATTATCCCCGAGGAAGACATTCCATTCACATCAAGGGGAATCAGGCCCGACGTTATTTTCAATCCTCATGGCTTGCCCAGCAGAATGACTGTTGGATATTTGCTGGAATTGCTCGCGGGAAAAGTCGGATGCCTGCGCGGGGAAACAGTTGACGGAACTCCTTTTTCCGGCGAGAGCAAAGATGATTTGGAAAAGCAATTGGCAGGTCTAGGATTCAGATTCGACGGGAAGGAAACAATGTACAACGGAATAACGGGAAAAAAATTTGAAGTCAAGATTTTCATCGGCGATTTGTATTATTTGAAATTGAAATATATGGTCGGGAATAAAATACACGCAAGAGCTTCCGGGAAGATCGCATTGCTTACGAGACAGCCTGTTGAGGGACGTTCAAAGGGCGGTGCATTGAGGTTAGGAGAAATGGAGCAGCAAGCACTGGTCGCACACGGCGCATCCTTGCTGTTGAAGGAAAGATACGATTCTGATAAAATTGTCCTCAACATTTGCACAAGATGCGGCTCAATCGCGATTGAAGACAACATAAGAGGAAAAATTGTCTGTCCAATTTGCGGGAGCGAGGAAGCAGAGCCCGTTGAAGTTTCATATGCTTTCAAACTATTGCTCGAGGAATTGCAGGGGCTGCACATTCATACTAAATTCAGCTTGAGGAACAAATACGAATGATACCAATAGAAAAAATAGCTGCAAGCGGAATGACAATCCAAGGCATGAATGAAACGCAATATCACGAGTCAATGAAATATATTAGGAGAATCGCAAGCGGGAGGGAAGTCAGAGGAAAAAAAGTTGTTTATCATGTTGATGATGTTCATGGTGGAGGGGATATAACAACTTATCCTTCTGAAAGAAAAATGGAATTGACAGACGAGGTTTCAATTGATGTCATCGGTTCCATTCGGGAAATATTTAAATTTTGGGGCAATAGATAATGCAGCAAATAATAAGAAAAAAAATTGATGAAATAAAATTCACTTTATTCAGCCCTGAAGAGATTAAAAAAATTTCTGCGGCAAAGATAGTGACGCCTGAACTTTATGACATAGACGGCTATCCTGTTGACGGCGGTTTAATGGATTTGCGATTGGGCGCAATTGACCCCGGCGTGAGATGCAGAACTTGCGGCGGAAGGCTGAAAGAATGCCTTGGACATCCAGGAAGAATTGAACTTGCAAGGCCCATTGTGCACCTGAAATATGTCCCATTGATAGAAATGGGATTAAGATGCTTCTGCCACAGATGCGGGAAATTATTGATTGATGAAAAAAGCATGAAAAAATATTCTCCAAGCGAAAGAGCAAAAAAAGCAAAGGATGTAAAGAAATGCCCATGGTGCGGTGCAGAACATGAAAAAGTTAAGGTTGAAAAACCGACAAGTTTCTTAATCGGCAAAAAGAGATTATTCCCGACGACAGTTCGTGAAATGCTTGAAAATATTTCAAATGAGGAACTGAAAAAAATTGGCGTTGATGCTGCAAGTGCGCGGCCCGAGTGGGCAATATTGACTTACCTTCTTGTGCCTCCTGTAACTGTGCGTCCAAGCATTATCTTGGAAAGCGGCGAGAGAAGCGAAGATGACCTGACTCACAAACTTTCAGATATTATAAGAGCAAACCAAAGACTTTGGGAAAATCTGAATGCAGGCGCACCCGAGGTTATTATCGAGGATTTATGGGACCTGCTGCAATTCCATGTCACAACTTTTTTTGACAATACTGTTTCAAGAATTCCTCCTGCGCGGCACAGAAGCGGGCAGCCGCTGAAAACAATCACAGAAAGAATAAAAGGAAAAGAAGGAAGAATAAGAAAAAATCTCGCCGGGAAAAGAGTCAATTATTCTGCAAGAACAGTTGTCTCACCAGACCCGTCGATTGGAATAAATGAAATCGGGGTTCCCTACGATATCGCAAGAGTTATAACTGTCTCAGAAACAGTAAATGACCTGAACATTGAAAGCCTAAAAAAATTAATTGCGATGGGCGAGCAATATCCCGGTGCAAATTATGTTGTAAGGCCCGACGGAAAAAGAAAAAAAATCACGCCGGAATTAAAAGAAGAGATAATCAATGAAGTTGTTCCGGGATACAAAGTTGAGAGGCATTTGCAGGACGGCGATGTTGTTTTGTTCAACAGGCATCCAAGCCTGCACAAAGGAAGCCTGATGGCGCATTATGTCAGAGTTCTTCCGGGAAGGACATTCAGGGTTCATCCTGCAGCGACAACTCCTTACAATGCTGACTTTGACGGGGATGAAATGAACATCCATTCGCCGCAGACGGAAGAGGCGAGGGCAGAAGCAAGAATTTTGCTGGATGTGAAAAAAAATTTGATTTCTCCAAAGAACAATACCAATTCAATCGGGTGCACGGAAGATTCTGTCACCGGAAATTATTTGTTAAGCATTGGAGAATTTTCAAAGGATTTTGCAGATGACTTGCTTTACAAGTGCGGTATCAGCAACGGAATGTCAACGAGGAAAATTGCGGGCACGGACATATTATCCCATATTCTCCCAAAAATAAATTTCAAGAACGAATCTGTTGACATTAAGGACGGAAAAATAATCAAAGGCGTTATTGACAATACGATTTTGAGCAATGAAGAGGGGGAATTAATCAAAGTAGTGGACAAAGAGCTTGGAAGGGATGCGACATTCAATGTAATAAATGAAGCTTATGCTTTGGGAACAAAATATTTGACAAACAGAGGAATTACAATTTCTGTAAATGATTTGGATGTAAGCCAGAAAGTTTTGGAAGAAAAGGATAAAATCATAAAGGCGGGCGAAAAGAAAACAGAAGAGATTATTGAATCATACAACAATAAAACTCTCGAGATAATCCCAGGAAAAACAAGAGAAGAATCAAGGGAGTTGAAAATTCTTCAGGTCTTGAATGAAGTTCGTTCAAAAATCAGCGAGATTGTCAAGGAAGAATTTCCCGAAGAGAATCCGGTTTCTTACATGATTAAATCGGGAAGCGGCGGAAACATTTTGAATATCACGCAGATGGCTTGCTCTGTGGGGCAACAAGACTTAGAAGGGAAGAGAATTGATATCGGATTCAACGGAAGAACTCTGCCATTTTTCAGGAAAGGCGACCTTTCTCCCAGCGCAAGAGGATTCATTCACAGCTCATTCATGGAAGGCTTGAAGCCGGAAGAATTTTTCTTTCAGGCAATGACGGGGCGTTCTTCACTCATGGACACGGCATTAAGGACCCCAAAATCCGGATATTTGTACAGAAGATTGGCAAGCGCATTGCAGGATTTAAGGCAAGAATACGACGGAACAATAAGAAACAGCAATGGAAATATTATACAATTTGAATATGGCGGCGACGGAATTGATGTTTCAAAATTGCATCTCGGGCAAAGACTTGAACCGGGCGAAGCAATTGGAATTGTTACTGCGCAATCTTTCGGCGAGCCATCGACGCAAATGGTTTTGCGAACCTTCCACTTCGCAGGAGTCTCTGAAATGCAGGTCACGCAGGGGCTTCCAAGGTTAATTGAAATTTTTGATGCAAGAAAGAAACCAACATCCCCAAAAATGGAAATTTATCTCAATAAAGATTATAACAGCGAAAAAGACGCAAAAAGTTTCGCTGAGAGAATAAAGGAGGTCAAGATTGAGGAAATTTCATCGGAGATTAAATTAAACTTTACTGATAAATTGATTGAAATTGTTTTAAGCAAGGACCGATTAAAGCATGTTCATCTTTCTGAAGACAAGGTTCGAGACAGATTGAGAGAGCTGGGATACAAGGTAAAAGAGAGGGGAGAGTCAATAATTATTGACGCCTCTGCATCAAACTTCAGAGAAATTTATCAGCTTAAGGAAAAATTAAAAAGAACAATAATTTCCGGAATAAAAAATGTCAGCCAGATTTTGATTGTCAAAAGAGGAAAAGATTTTGTCATATTGACTCTCGGGACAAACCTTTCTGAAATAATAAAATCAAAAGAAGTTGACGTCGACAAAATAATCTCGAATGATCCTTATGAAATTGCAAATGTTTTCGGAATAGAGGCTGCGCGACAGTTAATAATAAATGAAATTCATGATGTTCTTAACAATCAGGGCCTTGATATTGATGCAAGACACTTGAAGCTCGTCGCTGATGCGATGACAAATACTGGAACTGTTTCAGGGGTTACGAGAATGGGGATAATTTCCCAGAAATCTTCCATATTGGCGAGGGCAACTTTTGAAACGCCGGTCAAACAATTTGTCAATGCAACTGTCAAGGGAAGCAAGGACAAATTAGCAAGCGTTGTCGAAAACATTATCTTAAATCAGCCTGTTCCTGTCGGGACCGGTTTGCCGGGGCTTCTTGTAAAAGTTACAGGTTCGCTTATCAAGGAAAAGAAAAAAGAATAAATCTCGACGGTATTAAATAATAGTTACATAAATTTATAAAAGAATTTTCATAAGCACCATAAATGACAGGCACAATAAGCATGCAGGACATGAGGCATCTCAATCTATTCAGAAACATTACCAAAATCAGCACAACTCTTTGTTTTGAATACAATGATACAATTTATTTTTGCGTCCCGAAACATTTGATTTCAAAGGCAATCGGGGAAAACGGAAAGAATTCAAAAGAATTGAATAAAATTCTCGGAAAGAAAATCAAAATTGTTTTCGCACCAAACGCGCTGGATGATGCTGAAGAATTTATAAGAGCAATTGTTTCGCCAATATCTTTCAAAAATATTGAAATGAATGGAAATGAAATTATTGTCACTGCGGGAACTGTGCAAAACAAAGCGATGCTTTTGGGCCGCGAAAAAAGGCGGTTGCTGGAAATGCAGAATATAATCAGGAATTTTTTTGGGAAAGAGTTGAGGATAATATAAAAAAGGTTACGTATAAGAAGGGAATTCTTTATTTTCTTTTTCTTCTTTTAATTTTTTGAATGTTTTTTCACATTCATTGAGCATAGAAATACATTGATTTGGATCGCCATTTGGCAATTGCAACATTTCAACAGATAAGCCATCTGAAAAGATTTTTGCATAAGTCCTGCTATCTGCATTAAAAACTGCTTGTGGAATTTGTGGTGCTTGGGATTGTTGAGTATCTTGTTTCTTTTCTTCTTTTTCCATATTTATCTGAAACTCCTTTCTTTCATAAATCTTTTTAAATTTCTAATTTTTTTATTATTTATCCAAAGTTTTTTAAATCAATTTTTCAATAGTCTTATATCACTTTAATGGGATCAAAAAATGCGCGAAAATTCGTAAAGAACAGAAAAAAGTTCAGATGGA
>CAYXOE010000014.1:3060-4214 GCA_964466855.1 Candidatus Woesearchaeota archaeon | reverse complement strand
ATGGGATCAAAAAATGCGCGAAAATTCGTAAAGAACAGAAAAAAGTTCAGATGGAATGATTCAAATTATCGAGCGCGAGCCCTGAAATTATATGAGAAATCAGATCCCCTTGAAGGCGCAAGCCAGGCAAAAGGAATTGTTCTTTCAAAATTTCAAAAAGAAGCGCGACAGCCAAATTCAGCGATGAGAAAATGCTGCAGAGTTCAATTGACAAAAAATGGAATTGGCGTCGGTGCTTTCATACCAGGGAACTTAGCGCAGAGATTTATCGACGAACATGATGAAGTCATAATTGAAAGAATTGGCGGACGTTCTGGGCGGCAAAAAGGAGACATTCCCGGAATCAGATTTCAAGTTATAAAAGTAAATGACCAGCCATTGCAGAGACTCTGGTTGGGCAAGATTGAGAAAGGAAGAAGATAAAATGGATAGAATATTAGAAGAAACAGTCATCGATGAAAAGAAAGTTCTTTTGGTTGGAGTGAATGAAGCATATAATATCCGCATCATTAATAATATATCTAAATTAAAAGATGATAGAATCTACGTATTTCCTCATTTAGTCGATTTAGAAAAGGTAAGAGAAGTCTATCAAATTATGACAAAATAAAATGGATTACAATACAGCAAGAGACATGGCATCGGGATTTGCGGGCGGTGGATTTCTTCTTGCAATTTATGCGCTAAAGCAGGTAAGATTTCCTAAATCTTTGCTGGTTCTGAATAATGCACTTAATTATGTACAAAGATACGTTGAATCATTAGTAACTGAATTTCCTGAAGAATTTCAGCAACGAGAAAATAAATCCGGACTTGTTAAATTATTGTAAAATGGTTGTTCAAAAAAATATTCCGCAATTCAAAATTTTTGACAAATATGAGTTAGGAAATATTCAGGTTAAAGATCCTGCATTGAAATCAGTTATTTCCCTTGAACCCCGATTGATTCTTAAAAGCCAGGGAAGAAATTTGCAGAAATTTTTTCAGGCGAAAGTGAATGTTGTTGAAAGGCTAATGAATAGATTGACCGTCGCTGGACATCGAGGAAAAAAGCACAAAATCCAGAAAGGGCGTTCAACAGGCAAATATGACAAGAACATGAAAATAATTCTTGATGCATTCGAGATGATTGAAAAAAAGACAAACAAAAATCC
>CAYXOE010000014.1:0-2960 GCA_964466855.1 Candidatus Woesearchaeota archaeon | reverse complement strand
AGAAAAAAGAATGAAAGCGAGAAACAAGCAGACAGCGCGAGATAAAATTATACTTGTGCTTCTAAATCTTTAACATGAGAACGTTCTAATTTACTTCCGTCTTTTGGAAATAAAACAGTTGTCTCCCCTATAATTGAAGAATAAAGACAGATTCTATTTTCTCCAATATTGGAAATACTATAAATTTCCAAACTTGCGGCATAAGTTGGATGATTATCTTTGACCCATCTCGCTTTTGATAAATCAGGATATCCTTCAAGTTTAGCATTCCAAGCCAGCCTAACCCTTAATTCATTATTTTCAACAGACACATCAGATATTTCTCCTCTATAAAGATAACCTTCATTTGTATTCTGAACCTCAAGTTGTCCGCCGATATATTGTTTTAGAGCTTCTGTAGTTAACTCCATAAAAAATAATAATAAGATTTATTTTTAAGGATTTATTTAATATAACATAATCTTCCAATAACATTTAAAAATCATTTTAATTAATTCTTATATATGCCCGAAAAAGAATCACAATTCCAAAAAATTCAGAGAATCAGCAAGCAGCAAAAAAATATTAGAAACATAGCGACGAGCGCGCACATTCACCACGGAAAAACAGCTTTGACTGACAATTTGCTGGCCGCATCCGGCTTCATGGCTGCAAAAAATGCAGGGAATCTTGAAGAAGGAATGGCGACGTGGCAGCACGCTGACGAGCAGGAAAGGCTTATGACTGTCGACGCTGCGAATGTTTCAATGGTCCATGACTATCACGGCGAAGAATTCCTGATTAATTTAATTGACACGCCGGGGCACGTTGATTTTTCAGGAAATGTCACGAGAGCAATGAGAGCAATCGACGGGACGGTTGTTCTTGTCTGCGCTGTCGAGGGAATCATGCCGCAAACTGAAACAGTCATCAAGCAGGCATTGAGAGAAAGAGTCAAACCTGTTTTATTCATCAATAAAGTTGACAGACTAATCAAAGAGATGAAACTGACTCCGGAAGGGATGCAGCAAAGATTTGTGAGGATAATTGAGGAATTTAATGATTTGATTTACAAGATTGCAGAGCCGGAATTCAAAAACAAATGGCAGGTAAGCATCAGCGACGGAAGCGTTGCATTCGGAAGCGCGAAGGCAAACTGGGCATTATCTGTCCCTTTCATGAAAAAGAAGGGAATCACATTCAAGGATATTTTCACGCTGGAGGCAATGTCAGACGAGGAGAAAAGAGATTGGGTCTGGAAAAATGCGCCATTGTATGAAGTTCTTCTTGATATGGTTGTAAAACATTTGCCTAATCCGCTTGAAGCGCAAAAATACAGAATCCCAAAAATATGGCACGGAGATTTGGACAGTGAATTTGGGAAAGATTTGCTAAGCTGCAATCCCCACGGAAAAATCGGATTTGTCATAACAAGAATTGTAATTGACCAGCGTTCCGGAAAAGAAATTTCAGCAGGCAGATTATTCTCGGGAACTTTGAAAAACGGGGCGGAAGTTTATCTTAACCTCGCGAAAAAAAGGCAGAAGGTTCAGCAGCTTCTTGTTTACAATGGAATAAAGCCGGAGCAGATTGATGAGATTGGTCCTGGAAATGTTCTTGCAATTTCGGGGATTACTGGAGAGGCAGGAGAAACCGTAACGCTTGAACCAGAAACTTCATTTGAGGAATTGAAACATATTTTCGAGCCTGTTGTCACAAAATCCATTGAAGTAAAAAAATTAATGGACTTGCCGAAGCTGATTGAGATTTTAAAACAAGTTGGAAAAGAGGACCCTTCTGTAAAAGTTGAAATCAATGAGCAGACAGGGGAAAGCTTGATTTCTGGAATGGGGGAATTGCATCTGGAAATTATTGAAAATAGGATTAGGACAGAAAAAAATTTAGATGTCAAAACTTCTCCTCCAATTGTTGTTTACAGAGAAACAGTCAACAAATCATCTCCAGAAATTGAAGGAAGAAGCCCCAACAAGCATAATAGTTTCTACATAAAATTAGAACCGCTTGAAGACGATGTTTATGAAGCAATCAAGAACGGTGAAATTCCCGAGGGAAGAATCAAGAAAAAAAGCCAGGAAATCACAAACAGATTCTCCAAATTCGGAAGCTGGGACAATGATACAATCCGAAACATAAGAGATATTTACAAAGGAAATATTTTCCTGGATGAAACGAGAGGAGAGGTCCATATTGGCGAGGTTATTGACATGGTATTGGACGCTTTTGAAATGGTTATGGACCAGGGGCCCCTGGCAAGAGAGCCATGCGTTAAAATGAAAGTCTCTCTCGCCGATATTCGATTGCATGAGGATGCCATCCATCGCGGCCCTGCGCAAGTTTATCCTGCTGTGCGGGAAGCAATAACAGAAGCAATGAAAAAATCAGATGCTTCACTTCTTGAGCCGATACAAATTCACGTCATTGAATGCCCTGACAAATTCCTTGGCGAGATGACAAAACTTATTGGAGGAAAGAGGGGGCAATTGCTCAATGTTTCGCAGGAAGATTACGGCGTTGAAATTCGCGCAGAAATTCCTGTTTCTGAAATGATTGGATGGAGCAATGACCTGCGTTCTGCAACAGAAGGAAGAGGAACATCTTCTTTGTCTGACCAATTGTTCAAGAGATTGCCAATAAGCTTGCAGGCCGATGTAATCAGAAAAATAAGGGAGAGAAAAGGTTTATCGGAGAATCAATAATAGATTCTTATTTCATTATATTTAAAAACAATTTTTCAAAATTAATAAAATGGATTTAATGCAGCAGGCAAAGCATATGATTTCTATCCCGCAAAACCTTAATGGTTCAAGGCAAAGATTGGAGGCACGAATTCCTGAAATCGTTGAATTTCTTGCACTTGAGAGTGCAGGAACAATTAATGGCAATGGCTGGGTTGAACACAGCGCAAGAATTTTAAGGCCTTTGTCTTGGGAAAAAGAAAAGTCTTATCGTCAGGCAATGAA
>CAYXOE010000013.1:12005-14094 GCA_964466855.1 Candidatus Woesearchaeota archaeon | reverse complement strand
TGACGTTCTTAACCCAGCTAACGATACCTTTTGATGCGTGAACTCCGACACCCTTGGTTGCTACTGCACAACCAGGATAGGTAGAGCCGACAGCGATGTACCAAACCGCCCCGTCAATACGGACTATCGGGGGCGACAAGCCTGTTATCCTTGGGGTACCTTTTCTATCAGACACGGCTCCCATTAAAAGAGCACGTGGGTTCACTAAGCCCGACTTTCATCCCTGCAATTCTTGCTTTTCAAATTACAGTCAGACAAGCTTTTGCCTTCGCACTCTGCTCCGGATTTCCAAGCCGGATGAGCTTGTCTTTGGGTCCTATCGATATCTTTTCGACAGGGCACCGCCCCAGTCAAACTGTCCGCCTGATGCTGTCCCCATGAAGAGTAAGCAATCCTAGAAAAGATGAGTAGTATTACAAGGTCGCTCCGCCGCCACCGAAATGACAGCCTCGACGCTCCTACCTATGCTATGCATCCCCCCTAGAATCACAACAACAAGTTACAGTAAAGGTCCACAAGGTCTTCGCTTCCCACTAGGCGTCCGTGGCATTTTCGCCACACAGTATTTTCGGAAGGTTCGAGCTAGGGACAGTGACGACCTCGTTAAACCATTCATGCAAGTCGTAATTCGTACGACAAGGTATTACGCTACCTTAAGCAATCTGTTACTTAATGACCATTTCTGGCGGATTAATGTTTCCATTAACCTCTTTACGTTCCCGTAAAGATCGGACTATATCATCATGATTTGCAATTTAGTTCATGTTTGGCGTATAGTCTCTGAGGATCCTAACGATTTCATTATCTCATCTAAAGAGTATTTCCTGTATTTTCCTTCTCCATTCATTGAAAAGACTTTTGGCAGAAGTTTCCTGAAAATCCTGATATCACTATGACCATGCTTATCAAGGGATTCAACCACTTCAGCAAAGATTTCAAAATCTTTCTTCTTGACAATTAATGGATACTTTTTGAAAAAGGGAATCACTTTACCTACAAGATCTCTTCTGCTCTGGACAACAAATTGCATTGTGCCTTCTTGCCCATATTTCTTGATTACTATTCCGCAGCCCATTACTCTCTGAAGCTCATAAAGAATGTCTTTATGCTTCGCAAGTTGGGTTACATGGAATATCGGATCAAGAACCCATCTCATCTTCGCAGATTTTTGTTTTTTAATTGCTATACAAAAGCAACCTTCTCCATCCACAAAGCCCAAGAGATAGTAAATGAATTGATCTTGATTCATGACCTTTATATGAGGGTTAACTTATTAAATCTTTAGTTTCCTGCGGATTGTCTCTATTTATCAAATTTTTACGTCGATAATTTACGTATTGATAACTTAGCGAGATTTTCCCGCATACAGCCAAATTTTATTGCCCCCTAAATTGAGGGTCATAGTTACCCCCGCCGTTTGATGGGGCTTAGCTCCCTTGAAAAAGAGTTTTACACACCACCACTGGGCAGGTCTCACCGAGTATATACAGCCTTTCGGCTTAGCACTCAGCTACGTTTTTGGTAAACAGTCGGGCCATCCTTGTTACTGTGATCTATCAATGCTCCTTGCGGACAAAGATAGACACCCCTTCAACCGAAGTTACGGGGCTAAATTGCCGAATTCCCTTAACTCGTTTAACCTTTCATGTCTTAGCCTATTAAGCCAGAGCACCAGTGCCGGTTGTGGGTACAGTTAATTAGATTCGTTTAGCAATGCATTTTTCACTGGCTCCAGGAATCAGCAATTTTGTCCAAACAATTCTCGTGAATCTTAGCATTACGCTCCTCACGTTTCTTGTCCGGAACAATCTCTCGATTGCTTGCTTGTCCCGAAGCGGTGCATTACAAAAAACCTAACTAGTGAATGAATATTAACATTTTTTCCATCGTCGTACGCAGTTAAGGCACAACTTAGGAACTGACTAACCCTTGGCTAACATATATTGCCAAGGAAACCTTGCTCTTACGACATTTTGCGTTTTCAGCAAAATCACATCTTACTATTGCCAGGATTCTCATTGCTTATCGCTCCACGCTTTCTCTCGAAAACGCTTCTGCGCAATAAACACGCCTGCTTACTCGAACGCTC
>CAYXOE010000013.1:10556-11905 GCA_964466855.1 Candidatus Woesearchaeota archaeon | reverse complement strand
AATCGAGCGCCGCCGAAGTCTCGGTATTATGCTTAGCCCCGTCCATTTTCAGGGCCCTGAGCCTCGATGGGTGAGCTGTTACGCTTTCTTTAAATGATAGCTGCTTCTGAGCTTACATCCCCACTGTCTCAGGTTCAAGACACCTTTTGATACACTTAGCATAAATTTAGGGACCTTAACTTTGGTCTGGGTTATTCCCCTTTCGGAACGATACCTTACGCACCGCCCCTGTTTCATATCGTATGCAGCTGACAGCTTCCGAGTTGGAAAAAATCCCGTAGGCATTAGCCTCTGCAAATTTTATCCGTACTATACACCGCCAGCAAACTAGATACGACTATACGAAGGCATATTTCAGCAGGAACCAGCCATCGCCGAGTTAGATAGGCTTTTCACTCCTAATCACAAGTCATCCAAGTATATGTACGTAACACTGGTTCAGGCCTCCATCCCCCTTTCGAGAGACTTCACCTTACTCATGAATAGATCACCCGGCTTCAGGTCTTCCCCATATGACTGACGCCCTTTCAGACTTGCTTTCGCTCCGGTTACTCGTCATAAACGATTAGCCTCGCCATATAAGAAAACTCCCTGGCCCGTTCTTCGAAACGTACGTTACAACCCTACATCCATTGCTGGAGAGAGCAGTAACCATCTGTAACTGTTAGATTTCAAATCTTTTCACACTCTGCTAAGAGTTCTTTTCAGCTTTCCCTCGCGGTACTAGTGCGCTATCGGACTTTGGTTCTATTTAGGGTTAGCAGTTAATTCTGCCATGTTCAGACTTCCAATCCAGGAAGCCCTACTCTTCGAGCAACTCCATATTGCATTCATCTACAGGGCTGTCACCTTCTGAGGCCTTTCTTTCCAGAAAAGTTTGATTCTGCAACTTAGGAATTTATCGCCCACCACATCTCTGCCCAACTTTCATCGGGAGATTCAGTTTGCCCTATGTCCCTTTCGCTCTCTGCTAATGAGGACATCACTATTTATTTTCTCTTCCTGCTGGTACTAAGATGTTTCAATTCCCAGCGTGGTTTCTCCTCTCGGAGTGATTCGGAAATCCAAGGTTCAAAGCTTGCATGCAGCTCGCCTCGGCTTATCGCAGCTTGCCACGTCCTTCATCAATTCCAAAGCCAAGCTATCCGTCTAACAGTATATGTTATTTGCATTCAATTCAAAATATCTTATGCTCTAGCTAGTGAGTTTAGTGCTTGTTTCATCGAATATCAAGAAGAACCTCGCGGTTCTTCCTTGGACCATCTCCCTTAAGAGACGATCGCCATCCACTTTCGCGGATGGGTTCTCAACATGATCCATCGACGTCGTCGGTGAACCATTTCACTAAC
>CAYXOE010000013.1:4768-10456 GCA_964466855.1 Candidatus Woesearchaeota archaeon | reverse complement strand
ATTTTCCACTTAGAAAAGTGGACCTGCCGGGAATTGAACCCGGAACTCCTCGGATTTTGGCATTTCTCGTCGGTATTTCGCGCCTGCCAAAACTGGAGGTGCGGAACCCTTCGGGTTCTGCGTGCAAACGAGGTATTCTAAACCATTGGACTACAGGCCCATAATTTATCTTCGGTTCTGTAGTTTTTAAAGTTTAATCTAAAATCTAAAGTATGCAGGAACACGATGAATATTTCTCGTTGCTTTGTCAATTGACATCACAATAATTTTAGGAGGTGATCCATCTGCAGGTTCCCCTACAGATACCTTGTGACGACTTAACCTACCTCACCGTGCTGGGATTCTCCTCTATTGAGTTTCATCTCAACACAACTTGGTTGGTTTGACGGGCAGTGAGTGCAAGAGACAGTGACTTATTCACCGGGCGCTGCTAACACCCGATTACTACGGATTCCAGTGTCACGAGGGCGGGTTTCAGCCCTCGATCTAGACTGAGACAGACTTTAAGCGATTGGCTTCACCTTTCGGTGTTGCATCGCATTGTATCTGCCATTGACGCGCCCGTGTAGCCCAGGGCATTAAGGCTGTACTCACCTAACGTAGCCCGCACTTTCATCCATGTTACCATGGCGATCTGCATATTGTACACTTGGTAAATATGCACGCGGGTCTTGCCTGTTACCTGATTTAACAGGTCACCTCACGGCACAGGCTGACGTCGGCCATGCAACTCCTCTCAGCGTGTCAGGTAAGCCCTTCAGACTGACCTTCATTCTGCTGTCGGTCCTGGTGAGGTTCACGGTGTAGAATCTAATTGAACCGCACGCGTCACCCGTTGTAGTGTCTCCCCGCCTATTCCTTTAAGTTTCGGTCTTGCGACTATACTTCCCAGGTAGCACACTCTTCGGCTTCCCTCAAGCACCAATGCCTCGCGAAGAGGTACTGATGTTTAGTGTGCAGTGTTTACTGCTCGGACTACACGGGTATCTAATCCGTTTTGCGCCCCGAGCCTTCATCCCTCACTGTCAGAACCGTTCTCGTGAGATGCCTTCGCTGTTGTGAGTCCGTCTAAGATTAACGCATTTAACCGCTACTTCAAACGTACTTCTCACGTCTCCCGGTCTCTAGCCATGCAGTATTCCTTGCACGCTCTGCCCTTAAGAGACAGAATTTCACAGGGAACTTGCAAAGCAAGCTACGGATGTTTTAGACCCAATAAAAATGGCTGCGACTTGGACAGCTAGTATTACCGCGGCGGCTGGCACTAGTCTTGCCCAGTCCTTATTCGCCAAACTTTTTAGATTTGGCAAAAGTTCCTCAATGAGGAACACTCTGGTTCGCTCTGTCACACTTTCGTGTATTGCAGAAGATTCCCAGCTGCTGCACCCCGTAGGGCTTGGAGTAGTATCTCAGACTCCATCTCAGGGCCTCTCCGCTAAGAGCCCTTACGGATCGTCGGCTTGGTGGGCATTTACCCCGCCAACAACCTAATCCGCCGCAGCCTCATCCTTGAGCACGAATTTCAGGGACGAACCATTCCAGGGTATGTCCCGTATCGGGCATTAGCCTCAGTTTCCCGAGGGTATTCCCGACTCAAGGGCAGATTAGCTACGTGTTACTGAGCAGTTTGCCTTCTTGCGAAAGACTTGCATGCCTAAGTGCAAACCAGAGAGCCGCAGCCGCTAGCAGGATCAACTAGATTTAAACTTCATCGATTTTTTTATTATGATTAATAAATATTATTCGCTCATAAAATTCTCTCGATTAATTTAATATTAATAACAAATACCTTGACAACGTTCGCGATATTAACACCGCGTAAAAGTTAATTCAGGTTTTTATCATTAACAATTAATTCTCGACGACAATTAAACAAGCAAAACTCAAAAAATCTCCGCGCATTTTGCATACAAGATAGCAAAACACTTCACTCAATCCTAAAAACGACTTTGGCGAGAAAAATTACAAAAATGGGTGTTCCTACATACTTCATACCTTAATGTTTTGGAATGAATGTAAATTAAGGCACTCATTTTAGACTAATAATTTATTCCTATTTAAGGTATTTAAATGTTTCTGAGAATTTTTTTATCGACGGAAATTATTCTTTTTGCAATATGCAAATATATCTGACTTTATCGCCTTCTTGATATCCATTTACTATAGCATTTTCAGCTAATTTATTTTTATTATTTTGATGATAATATCCTGTCTCACTAAACGGATTTGAATTAGTTTGAGATATAATTAAATTCCCTAAAGAATCCCTCCTCAAAGTTCCCTCGATGACAACAACGTCTGAAACCTCTTTTGCCATAGAATTATTTTACATCGACGTTAAATCTTCTTGGACTTGGACTCATAACAAGATCTGTTGCAACTCTTTTGTCTTCTCTTTCAGCATTCAGATAAACTTCTTTTAATCCTTCTTCAAGTGATTTTCCTTGTGGCAATTCAGTTGCTCTTATAAGACATGCATCAGTAAAAAGATAATAACCTTCTGAAATTCCTTTTGCTTTTCCGACGATATATCTGCCACCGATATCATATGCAACTCTTTGTTCAACACTCATCCTCTCTTGAGATTCTTTCCCTTTAAAATTATTTATGTATCTAAAAATATATTTAAAAATAATAATTTATTATTTTATCAATGGATGCGAATAATATTCAAATGCGAATGCAGGAGATGCAGCAAACACTTGAATTCGCTGATGTTTTTGGAAAATTAGTTTCAGGAAAAGCAGGATACAAACCCGTTATTGAAAAAAAGAAAGAAATTTTGATGTGCAAGCGATGCATGACTCCTTTGCTAATTCAAGAACAAAAATTCTGCCACGAATGCGGAATGCAAATTGAACATATAAAGAAAAATTAATTCTTGCAAAAATATTTAATGTATAAAACTTTTAATAAGAGATGAAAGTTTACAAGGTTCCAAATCTTAAAGAAACTCTAAAGCCCCGATGGGAACATGAGCTTGGGGAAGCTGTTAACGAGAAAGGATGGCACAAGCAAGAATCACGTCAGCAATCAAGCGCCCCTGAAGATTCAAATCTCTTGAAAAAATTAGAGATAAAAAAAGGAGAAAAAATTTTAGTTATTGCAGGATATTATGCATCTTGGGCTTCTGAGCTAGCAAGGTTAGGTGCTAAAGTAGATTATTCTGACATCTCAAAATCCATATTAAATTGGTGTAAAAAGAAATACAGAAAATTATTTAGAAAGTATATTCTTAGCAATTATCAATTAATTCCAAGGAAATTAAATGAATATGATTGGACCTTTACTTTTGAAGCTTGTGGTGGTGGAAGTGGATTGTCTTTAGCTTATTTGAGGTCATTGTTAAATAAAAAAGGAGGGATTTTAGTTTTGCATTTAAGGTATGGTGCAGAAAGAAAGAAAATGGGATCAAAATTGAGAAGGTACTCTCAAATTACAAAGACTCTCTCAAAAATTTATGGTTCTGATTATAAAATAAAGGAAATTAAGATTAAAAGCCATAGATTCGAAAAAGCAACTAGAATGATTACACATAAAATTTTTATTATTAAGACAAATAAGAAAGCAAGAGAATTAGCAAAAGAAGATTTAGATGCTCTTAGTTCAGATAAATTTCCTCTAGAAAATCTAAAAAGACTTAATCAATTTTCTAAAACACTTTCTAAAGAATATCTAAAAGAAATTGAAATAAAATGACACTAAAAGAGTACAAGAAAAAAAGAGTTTTTACGAGAACGCCAGAGCCAAAAGCCAGTACTAAATTTATCAAAGCGTCGTCGAAGAAAAGGACTTTTGTTGTTCATGAACATCACGCTTCTCATTTGCACTGGGATTTAAGATTAGAAATGAATCGCGTTTTGAAATCGTGGGCAATCCCAAAAGAGCCCCCATTAAAAAAGGGCGAGAGAAGATTGGCAATTAACGTCGAGGACCATCCTCTTGCATATGCAACATTTCATGGAACAATTCCAGAGGGGAATTATGGTGCAGGAAAAGTTGACATTTGGGACAAAGGAAAATATGAAATCAAATTTCAGGATGACAAAAAAATTGAAGTCATTTTTTACGGAAAAAAATTGAAAGGTCTTTATATGCTTGTAAGAACTCATTACGGGAACAAGCCTGAAAAATCCTGGTTATTTTTTAAGATATAATCTTTTCAATTTCTTTTTCATGCCAATAATTTTTTATAGTATTAAAGAGAGTTAGAGGGGCTAAAATAGTACCAGCAAGTATACTTTCTAAAGATATTATCATCCTACTCTTCCATTTTGGAATTCCTGTTAATTTAGATGCAAATTCATTAGCTTCTTTTTCTTTGCTTTTTATTCCCAAAAATAAATGCCCCATTTCATGTGCTAAAGTAACTTTTTTTCCTAATGAAGTCAATCCCCCATACATTAAATATAGCTGTTTTATATCTCTATTATTATATATTTCAGATACAGTTTTAAATCCTAAAAAAGAGATACCTACTTCATAACAAGGGATTTTTAATTCCTTACCAATTATTAATTTTAGGGCATCAAGATTTGGATTTTGTCCATATTTTGAATGAAATCTAGCAATTAAAGATTCATATATTCTTTCCATAAAAATCTAGTTTTAATTTCATTTATAAATTTTATTAGAAAGATATTAAGGTATGATTCCCAAGAATTTGAGAATTGCCTCAAAATTCCCCTCCTTTGCACGAGTTCCTAAATCTTTTCTTTTTCCAAAATGATAATCATTTATTATACCGTTTAAATTGACTATAGAATTTAACACATTTAAGGGAGTCATTTGTTTGTATAGAAAAAGTTTTATTCTATCTGTTGGTCCCTCTCCATATGCTTTAAAATAAAGTTTATACATTTCAATTATTTCGAGAGGAGAATAAAATTCCTTTTCTGCGGGAAGGTGCTCTTCTCTGGACGAAGTATAAGCACCAAGTATATTTTTTGGAATAAATTTTTCATATCTTTTTGGATCATTAATATCATCAGGAGGAAGAGTAGTATTGGAATTAAATAAAGCAACTATTATCTGAGCGACTTCACTAGATTGATAAAGATCTCTTTCTTCTAATTGTCTTTTCTGCATTATTAGAAATTAAACCCCGAATCTCGCGCCAGCTTTTGCTTTTCTTTTAGCTTCTTCTTCAGATGAAGTTTGCTCGCCAATCCACCAATCAATGTTTGGAATTTGATTCAAGGCGTCTGGATTGTGCGCCTCGCAATATCCTTTCGCTAAAAGATAAAAAATTATTCCAAGGCTTTTTGAGCTCTTATTATTTCCAATTATTATTTTGTCAGCCCCAGACGAAAAATTATTGGTGTCGCAAATCATCAGGATTTTTTTGTGAACTTTTAATGTGTCAGCCAATGCATTTTTGTCAACCCATGCATCAGAAATTATTGTGAGTTCATTTTCAAAGAAATCAGGAAGGCTTGAATTTGTCAAAATTCCCGCAGGATATTTCTTTGTGAAGACTTTTATTCCTGTAATTTCACCGAATTTTCCAGCCATTTTCCAGCCTGCCTGTCGCTTGCAGACAAGGACAATTTCATGCGGTTTGAATTGCGTTATATACTTTACGGCTTCTTTTATTTTCTCGTCGATTAAATCAGTGTTGAAAATTGCCAAGCCATCTGCTCTTCGCCTGTAAACAAATTCTCTCATGTCAGGAGTCACAACTTTTGT
>CAYXOE010000013.1:0-4668 GCA_964466855.1 Candidatus Woesearchaeota archaeon | reverse complement strand
AATTTTCGTCAACAGATTCTTCATTCGCTAATTCTTCTTTGGATTCTTTTTTCTTAGCCATGTTTTTTTACCTATGCGAATGGCAAGAAAAAGTATATTTTTAAAGGTTTTCAAAAAACTAAAAATATTTCTTTATCCTAATACCAATTTTATTTAAGATATTTTCATTAACTTCAAAATGTTTATTGTTATCGTAATGATGCGCAAATTCCTTATCCTCAAATTTTATGTCTTCAAACATAACTGAATTTTTGTATCTCGGTCTGCAATGCCAATGTACTTGGGGCCTTGGATTTTTGGATTTATATGCATCATTCATTAAGCAACTCCAATTAAACATTTCTGCACCAAAAGCATACTTAATAGCATTCTCTAATTTTTTAACAATATCTAAAAAATCTAAAATTTCATTTTCCTTTAAATTTGCTAAATCTCCGCAATTTCTCTTTAGTTCTATTAGACTTCTTCCCAAATATGCTTGGTCTCTGTTTAATTCTACAATCCAATATTTTGTTTCGTAGATTTTCATTCTATATTTTTTTGTATTTCTATCAGCCGTTTTATTTTAACTTCCCTCTCTTTCCCAGTAATTCCGCATTTGAAAAAATCAGCCCCAAATCCGAAAGCCAAATCAGCCAAAATATTTTCATCAGTTTCTCCGCTTCTGTGGGAAAAAATAATTTTTATGTTGCTCTCTTTTGCCAATTTGCAGACTCTCTTAACTTCCGACAAAAATCCAATTTGGTTGGGCTTGACTATCAATGCATTTATGCTTTTGTTTTTTATTGCTTCACTCAATCGCTTGTAATTTGTCGTTGTCAGATCATCGCCAACGATTAATTTGTTTGGAAATTTCTTGTGAAGTTTTGCAAAATTCTTGAAATCCTCTTCATCGAAAGGGTCTTCAATATAAATTAAATTAAAATTTTCAATCATATTTGAAATATAAAAAAATTGTTCCTCATCTGTTCTCTTAAAAATTGGATTATTGTAGAGATATTTTTTTCTCCTGAAGAAAGTCGAGCTTGCAGCATCTATCCCAAGAGGGACATTTAACTCACTTAGCAAATCTAAAACTTCCTTGTCCATTAGAGAAGTAACCCATGCATTTTCATCATTCTTTTTTTCATGAAAATTTTTATCTTTAACTTTTAATAATCGCTCTGTTTCTTCCTTTCCTTTTTTCATAATTTCAAAAGCTTCGGAAACATTATGCGTGTCAGGTATCAATAAAAATTCCTGGAAGTCAGGTTTCTTCTCTGCCTTTGTATGGCTGCCTCCGCCGACGCAATTTCCGACGAGGCGGGGAAATTTTCTTGCTTCATGATTTATCAATTCCCAGATTTCTTTTTTTTGTTCTTTTGCAAGCGCTTTTAAAATTGCAGATTCCAGGGCAAAGCTTGTGTTCGCGCCAACATTCCCGTCAATAATGTCTTCAACTCTCTGCAAATCATCAAATTTTTCTATATTCTCTTTTGAAAAATAATCGCTGAATTCTTTTAGTTTTTTTATATCCTCCGCAAGAGATTTTTTGTAGGGATTAGCTTCATGTTTTCCCCGCGATTTTCCCATTGGCGCACTTGCGATGAATTCTCCCACATTTGTTTTTATAGAAACAAGTATTGTTTTTTCGCCTCTCGAATCCAAAATCTCTTTTGCAGAAGTTGCATTAATAACAACCATAAGAGAAAAAATCCTTGGAGATTTATATAATTAATGTCATTCGCCTCATTTCATTTCGCAGAACACTAACGCAGTTCCACACTCCAATAAAAATTCGGCTCGCTTAAAAACTACTAGCTAATGCTCGGAATTATCTTAGTTAATAATTCAAAAACTTAAAAAATCTTGATCTTATGAATTATAAGATTCTAAAAAATTAATCTAATCTTCCCCGCCTTCGCTGCCGCCTGCTTCTTCCTCAGCCTCTTCAACTTCATCATCGGGATTTGCAAGTTCCATTATCTCTGCTTCTTTCGCGATTTCCTCTTCTTCTGCTCCCTCACCCTCTGCAACTCTTTCATCGCTGACTTTTTCCCTTATTCTCTTCAGTTTGTCTTCTTTTTTTGGAGGCAATGGCCTTTTTACAGAAATAGGAAGTATTCCTGAATTGAACTCAATTTCTGCGATTTTCAAAGGATCATAATGGATTTTTTCAAGTTCATCTTTGTGGATTTTTACAAGCAGGGGCGCGTTCATTGCAATCTGCAAGGCTCTTGCTCCAAGAATTCGCGAAATTTCATATCTTGAAAATTGTGTCCTATCAAATTTTTCTGTTATCATTTACAAATGCTTTTCTATTTTTGAAATTATTTTCTCTCTGACTTTCTCTGCCAAGTCAAAAAGTTTTCCCATCTCTTCAGCAGGAACTGTCCCGCTTTGCCCTTTCTGCATTGCAAATATTATGTCTTTTGAACCAGAGGTTGTCAATCTCATGTCACTTGTATCCTCTTCCTCTCGTGTTGGATCTATAATGAAATTATTTCCCACTTTATAAATTGTTAAAGATAGTGGAATGAATTCTTTTGACAAAGGCAATTTCTTGTCATGCTCTTTATAAAGAACTTTTTCATTTTCTCCATCATATTTTGGAATCATTGTATTTTTCAATGCAACCAATGCTCCAATTCCTGCGGCATCAAGCAAGTTTCCGTCATCATTCACAGAGTAAACATCTATGAAAACATTCCAGACTTTTTCTCCTTCCTTAATGCATAATTTTTCAAAATCTATGAATTTGCTTTCCCTTATCCCCCTGTCAATTATTCTCCCCAGTTCAATTGCAGGAGTTTTTGGAGGCCCGCTTTCAAAATTAGCAGAACTCATCGGACTCAGTTCAGCATTCGTTATAAGGTTTCCGGAATTTGGCGTGTCGGGAAATGGCTCTGCAACATCCATCTTGATACCGACGATAACTTCTGTTTTTCCCAGTCTTACTCTTGCACTTCCTTCAGCATGCTTCGAAATTCCTGTTTCAATTTTTATTTCTCTGAATTCTTCCAATTCTCGTCCGTCGAATCTTTTCCCTTCTGAAAGATATCTCTTGATTTTGTCGTCGTTTAATTTTGATGTTTCCATTATTTGTTTTCCTCCACGCTTTCCTTTAATGCCTTTTTTTGTATTTCATGAATTTCCTTTGTTACTTCTCTTGCAAGTGCAATTGCTTCTTTCAATTGTTCCTTGCTGATTTTTCCGTCAAGCTGCATGTGGGTTAATTTTCCGTCGGGAGTCAATGAAATCGGAATGTCTGTTGCACCTTCTCCCTCTTCCCAGTCTTCCTCCAATTTGTTTACATCAACAACAAGATTTTTGTCCAATTTTCCGATTGAAACGCTTGAAACTAAACTCTTCATTGGAATTCCTGCCTGGGCAAGTGCCATTGCAGCCGCATTTATTCCCGCGCATCTTGTGGATGCATTTGCCTGTATAATGTTTATATAAACATCAACGACTGCATTTGGATATTTTTCCAGCATTAAAACAGGATCCAGAGCCCATTCTGTTATTTTTGAAATTTCAGTGCTTCTTCTGTTTGTTCCCGGGCGAATTCTTTCATCAACTGAAAAACTGATCATGTTGTATTCGCATCTTAAAACGCCTTTCTCCGGATTTTGCGCATGCTGCGGATGCATTGTTCTTGGCCCGTAGACAGCAGCGATTGCAGTTGTTTCCCCGAATGAAAACATCGCGCTTCCGTCGGCATTTGGAATGACTCCGACTTTTGCGACTATTTTTCTCATCTCATGCGGCTTTCTTCCGTCTGGTCTTTCAAACTTGCTTTCTGATTTTTTTGCTGTCATTTTATTTATCCCTCTAAACGAATCTCAAGATTTTTACCACCGAAATTGAGAGATTTTTCATTTAATTTTGCATATTTATTCAATAAGTCATTTATTTCTTGAACTGCATTATCATCCCTTACTTTTTCACCAAGTCTAAAAGATGTAACTATCGTTCCTGTTGATATATCTGAATAGGTTAACTCATGTCCTTCTCTTGTTGTTTTTAAAATATATCCTCTCATTTTTCTTTCCTCTCAAACCACTTTTCCATTTTTTCAGTTAATCCTTCTAAAAAGAAATTTTCAGTTATGAACATTATTGCTTCTTTTGCTTTCAGTTCAGCTTCTGTATTTTCGCCGCTTATCCATATTATTCCATTTTGCCCCACAGTTATGTTGCAGCCAGTGTTTTCTTTTATCAAATTTATCATGCTTCCTTCTTTTCCGATTACTCTCGGCACTTTGTTTGAGTTGACTTTTATTATCATGCCGTCTTCCACTTTTCCCAAACCATGTGCCCTCAATGTCAAGTCAATTCCTCTCTTGTCTATGTTGAATATTTTAGCGACGACCATGCTTCCGAGCTCAAGAACATCTCCTAATTCTCCCTTGTTGACATATCTTGGAAATTCGCTAACAGGCAAGAAAGCATTTTCAGGAGTGTCAATATCCATGAACCATCCGCTTCCCATTATGTTTACGACCTGCCCTATTACGACATTTCCTCTTCGTGGTTGGTATGGCCCAGAAATCGGAATTATTTTTACAAGCTTGTCCTGCTCTTCAGCGACGCCGAATCTGAGTGCGACTATTTCATCGCCTTTTTTCTCGGTCCATTCTCCTGGAAGGAATTCTCTCCCCTTTACAATCACTTCGCCTGGAATTAT
>CAYXOE010000012.1:12881-16895 GCA_964466855.1 Candidatus Woesearchaeota archaeon | reverse complement strand
AGATGAAAATCGCATTCTTCGAGATGAATGAGCAATGGGAGATTGATTACATTAAGAAAAACCTGAAGGGGCATCAGTTGTATTTTTTTGAAGAAGAATTGGACAAATTTGATTTGAAGAAAGCAGGGAATTTTGATATAATTTCTATTTTTATTTATTCAAACATAACAGAAAATATTGTTTCAAAATTGAATGCAAAAGCAATTGTGACCCGCTCGACAGGCTTTGACCATATTGATTTGAAAGCGTGCCATGAAAAAGGAATAAGGGTTTATAATGTTCCGAGATACGGGAGCAATACTGTTGCTGAATATACCTTCGCACTTTTGTTAAATTTAACAAGGAAAATTATTCCTGCATTTGAAAGAGTAAAAAAATTTAATTTTGATTTGGCGGGATTAAGGGGGGTTGATTTGAAAGGAAAAACAATAGGGATTGTCGGGCTCGGAGAAATTGGGACGCATGTTGCCGAAATTGCACAAAGCTTTGGCATGAACATATTTGTTTTCACAAAGACAAAAGATGTGAAATTGGCGAAGAAAGTTGGATTGAGATATGTTGATTTCAAACATTTGCTGAGAAATTCTGATGTTATAACTTTTCATGTGCCTCTGACGCCTGAAACAAGACATATGCTCAATTTGAAAAATATTTCTCTGATAAAAAAGGGTGCAATTTTAATAAACACGTCGCGGGGCGAGATTGTCGAGACAGAAGCTATTGTCAGAGCCCTCGATAAGAAAATTTTATCCGGAGCAGGATTGGATGTCCTTGAGTCTGAGGAGATTATAAAAGATGAGCGCGGATTGTTTTCAAAGAAACATCCCCCCTCTGTGTCACGCGCGGTTTTGGAAGAAAATATTTTATTGAAGCATGAAAATGTAATTATTACCCCCCACAATGCGTTCAATACAAATGAAGCATTGCAGAGAATTCTTGATATTACGATTCATAATATAAAAAATGCAATTAATGGAAAAAGTGGAAATCAAGTTAAATAAAATTTTGAGAAATGGAAAAGCAATGTTTCTTGCCTATGATCACGGACTGGAGCATGGGCCCAGCGATTTCAATGACAAAGATGTTAATCCGGAGTATATAATTGACATAGCGAAAAGAGGGAAATATAATGCAATCATTTTGCAAAAAGGGATAGCTGAAAAATATCATGACAAAATAAAAAAGCTGAAAATCCCTTTAATTGTAAAATTAAACGGCAAGACTGGATTATTCAAAGGAGAACCTGTTTCAAGGCAGATATGCACTGTTAAAGAGGCATTAAAACTCGGGGCTGTTGCAGTCGGTTACACAATTTACATCGGCAGCAGATATGAATCTGTGATGATGAAAGAATTTGACTCTATTGAAGAGGAGGCTCATAACAAAGGAATTTCAGTTATCGCATGGATTTACCCTCGTGGAAAATCCATAGAGAAAAAATCTGGTGGAGAGCTTATGGCTTATGCTGCAAGAACTGGTTTGGAAATTGGGGCAGATATAATAAAAATAAAATTAGAAGGAACAATTAAAGATTTAAAATGGGCTGTAAAAACTGCCGGAAAAACAAAAGTTGTGATTGCAGGCGGGATTAAGGAAGGAGAAAAAGAATTTTTAAGGCAAGTTAAAGATATCATGGATGCTGGCGCGACTGGATTGGCGGTCGGAAGAAATATCTGGCAGTCGAAAAAACCAATTGAATTATCAAATAGATTGCGAAAAATTATATTTGGAAAAAAATAATATAAAAAAGAATTGCAAGTTTGCATGATAATAACAAACCGAAAAGAGGAATAGAATAAAGAATGAAACCGATAATTATTGTAAATTTCAAAACTTATAAACAGGGGAAATCAGCCCTTGAGCTTGCCAAAAAAATATCCAAATTAGATAAGAATATTATTATTGGCGTTCAAGCGCCCGATTTAAAAGAAATATCGTCACAAACAAAACTAAAAGTTTATGTACAGCATGCTGATCCTTTTTCACGAGGAAGGCATACTGGTTATATAATTCCAGAATCTATAAAAGCAGATGGTGCAGACGGGACTTTTTTGAATCACTCTGAACACAGATTGAAATTTGATATATTAAAAAAGACAATTGCAAGATGCAAAAAAGTTAGACTGAAAACAGCTGTTTTTGCAGGGAGTTTGAAAGAAGCAAAGAAGATAGAAAAAATTCATCCGACATTTTTGATTGTCGAGCCACCCGAGCTGGTTGCTGGAAAGATATCTGTTTCAACCGCAAAACCAGAGCTAATAAAAAAAATTGCAAAAGAGCTGAAAACCAAATTTTTAATTGGCGCAGGCATTCACACAAGAAAAGATGTTAAAATTGCATTAGAACTTGGTGCATCGGGAATTGCTGTTTCATCGTCGGTTATGAAAGCAAGAAATCCTATTGCAGAATTGAAGAAATTAATGGGGAAATAATTTTAAGATGAAGCAATCCAACCGCCGTCTACAACTAATTCTTCACCTGTGACATAAGATGCCGCATCTGATGCAAGAAATAAAACTGCATTAGCTATATCCGATGGTTTTCCAATTCTTCCAAGGGGCACACTTTTCAAGATTTCTTTTTCTGTTTCTTTGGTGAGCCCTTTTGTCATCGGAGTATCTATTACTCCTGGATGAATTGAATTAATTCTAATGCCTTTGGTGCCGAATTCCATTGCGAGAGATTTTGTTAAAGAGCGAACACCGCCTTTGGCTGCACAATAAGCAGCTGCTTGCGGAAAACCTACAATTCCTGCAATGGAAGAAATGTTTACAATTGATGCCCCTTTTTTCATGTGCTTCAATGCCTCCCGCGAACAAAGGAAAACTCCCATCAAATCAATGTGAATTGTTTTGGACCATTGTTCCCGCGATGTGTTTAATGTCGGGGATTGCTGGTATATTCCTGCATTATTAACGAGAATGTCTATTTTTTTAAATTTCTTTATTGTCTCATTAATTAAATTTTTGACTTCTCCTTCATCGGAAACGTCGGCTTTGATATAAATTACATTTCTTTTCAGAGCCCTGATTTTTTTGATTGTTTCATCTCCCGGAAGCACATCGGAAACAACCACATTTGCTCCATGCTCCGCGAGCCTGATTGCGATTGCCTGCCCGATTCCTCGGGATGCTCCAGTCACTATTCCAACTTTCCTCTTCAGATTAAACAAATCCATTTTTCCTCTTTTACTTAATGTGTAAGCAAAAATATATAAAATTATCTCTTTTTATTTTTAATAATGAAACAAAAAATAGGGGTGGATTTGGGAGGCACTTATCTTCGCGTCGGAATTGTTGAAAACAATAAGGTTATAAAATATATAAAAAAACCGACGCCGAAAAATCAGAAAGATTTGATTGAAGAACTTGCAAAGACAATTTCTGAATGCATGAGCGACAATGTTGTCGGAATCGGGGTTGCCAGTCCCGGCCCTTTAAAAGATGGAATAATTTACAATACACCCAACCTGCCTTTTAAGCGCTTCAACATGAAAAAATTTCTGCAATCAAGATTTCACAAAAGAATTGAAATTAAGAATGATGCGCATTGTGTTGCAATTGCAGAGGCCAAACTCGGGTGCAAGAGAAAAAATTTTATTGTGATGACTCTCGGAACAGGAATTGGCGGCGGGATTGTTTTTGACGGCAAATTATACGAGGGCGAGGGATATGCTGGAGAAATCGGGCATATTGTTCTGGACGGCGGAAAATATTTAGAAACCCTCTGGCAGGAAAACAGAAAAAAACTTAAAAAATATTTTGGCACTTGCTTTTTGAAAGATATTTTTGACAGAAAAGACAAACGGGCACAGCAGATTGTCGGTGAAATTTGCGTTTATCTGGGACAGGCTCTTGGCTCTATAATAAATATTTTTGACCCAGAGGTTGTTATTTTGATGGGGGGTATAAGGGAGACAGGAAATAAATTGTTAAGCATGTTGAATAAAGATGTTAAAAGATATACAATTATTCCTCAGGTCCCCAAAATAAAATGGAGCAAATTGGACCATCC
>CAYXOE010000012.1:0-12781 GCA_964466855.1 Candidatus Woesearchaeota archaeon | reverse complement strand
GATATACAATTATTCCTCAGGTCCCCAAAATAAAATGGAGCAAATTGGACCATCCGGGAATTTTAGGGGCAAGTTTATTGATTGATTAATTATTTTATATCAGATAAATTCTTATAAATAAATTAATTTTTTATTTGTAATGAACAGAAGATTTATTTATTCTATTGAAGGATTTGAGCCTACTCGCGGAAAAGATTATCGTCCTGGGGGCTTTGGGTTTATTGTTTATCTTGACAAGGAATTAGCTAAAAAAAGTTTCGAAAGAAATCTCCCTGAAAATTCTCCAATAATAGGAATCGGAAGAGAAATTATCAGCGGATATGGATTTAAAATTCAAGATTATTTTGAACCATTTTTATTTGTAAGAGATGATAAACGTTTAACTTCATTAGTTCATTCATTTGATGTCCCGGGAGATGCATGCGGACTTGATTTGTGTGACAGTTTAAATGGGATAAAAAGACTGTTATACGATAAAGAAGATAACTGGATACAATACAGCCCTCATAATGTAGATCATGCTTCACAAGCAGCAGCTCTTTTGTCTTTATTTGCTAAATGGGCAAACACGATGGCTGCTGTTTTAGACTTTAACTTTAGAGACTAATAATTATTCCAAAACAGCCTTAATTCTTCTGATTCCTGAAGATGAAGATTCTTCTTTTATTATTTTGAACTTTCCCAATTCTTTCGTATTTTTCACGTGCGGTCCTGTACAAATTTCCTTGCTGAAATAGCCTTTTTTTTCAGAAGGGTCAGGAATTGTATAAACAGAAACCCTGTCCGGATATTTTGCGCCGAATTCCCCATGTGCGCCGGATTTTAATGCCTCTTTCAATGGCATTTCTTCCCCGATGACATTAAGGCGCGCTTTGATTTTTTTGTTAATAAGATTTTCAATTTCCTTAATTTCCTCCTCTGTTAATTTTCTTGGGAAAGTAAAATCGAATCTTAATCTTTCAGGATTTATGTTGGAACCTTTCTGATGAATTTCTGATTCCCTTAAAATTATTTTTAATGCTGCATTCAAAAGATGAGCTGCTGTATGCAATTTTATTGTTTCCCTTGACTTGTCGGCCAAGCCTGATTTGAACTGCCCCGCGGACGCTGTCCTTGAAAGTTCTTGATGATATTTTAATTCGTCTTCAAATTCTTTTTTTAATTTATCAAAATTGATGTTTTTTTCTTTAAGCATTTCAATAGTCATTTCGATGGGAAATCCATAGGACTGATAAAGCAGAAACGCATTTTTGCCTGTAATTTTCTTTTCGCGTTCAACAAGATTTTTGAACACATTTAAGCCCCGCTCCAAGGTTTGGTTGAATTTTTCTTCCTCTTTCCCAAGAATTTCCAAAATCTTTTTTTTGTTTTGTCTTAATATATCATAATCATTATAAATCTCAAAAACAGGTTCTGCAATTTTTTCTGTGAAATTTTTCATGCCCAAAATTTTCCCATAACGAATTGCCCTCCGAATTAGTCGTCTCAATACATAACCTTGCTCTGCATTTCCGGGAGTTATTTCATCAGCAATAATAAAAACAGATGCTTTTAAGTGGTCTGCAATTATTCGCATTGCTTTTTTATTTTCATCTGAATATTTTTTTCTTGAAATATCTTCTATTTTCTTTATGATTGGGAAGAAACAATCTGTAAGATAATTGTCATTCAAGCCATTTAATACCGCGACTGTTCTTTCAACCCCGCCCCCAAAATCAATATTTTTTTGTTCTGCAATGTGGAAATTTCCTTTTTCATCTTTGACATACTGCATTATGACATCATTGCCAATTTCTACCCATTTTTTGTCTTTCGGATTGAACTTTATCGGAGCCCGCCCTCCTGCTTCGGTTCCTGTCCAAAAAAACATTTCGGTATCAGGACCGCATGGGCCCGTATTTCCAGCCGGACCCCACCAATTATCTTCGAGATATGCAATTCTGCTTTTTGGAATTTCTAATAAGAGCCAGGCTTCTGCAGACTCGTCATCTCTTTGGGCTTTTTTATCGCCTGCGAAAACCGTGACTGCATATTTTTCTACAGGGATTTTCAGTATTTTATTGTGAAACTCGAACGTGTATTCAATCGCTTCTTTTTTGAAATAATCTCCGAGGCTCCAGTTTCCCAGCATTTCAAAGAAAGTGTGATGAACTTCATCCCCGACTTCGTCTATATCAACGGTCCTTATGCATCGCTGCACGCTGCAAAGCCTTTTCCCGAGAGGATGAGGCTGGTTCAGCAAATAAGGGACGATTGGATGCATGCCCGCTGTCGTGAACAAAACTGTCGGATCATTTTTTGGAATAAGGCTTGCATTTGGTATTTCTCTGTGCCCTTTTGACTTGAAAAATTCAAGATATTTTTTGATTAATTCTTTCCGATTCATAGGAATGAGAAAATAATGAATTTTAAAAAATTATGCAATATAGAAATTTTTATAAACTAAATGATATGAAAGTCTATTTAATCCATGACAAACGAATATGTCAAACGGATAATAATCATTTCTCCAGATAGCGCTACGCAAGATTATTTGGAAAATACTTCATGGAGACATTTTGCTGATGAAATTGTTGCTTCAAAGAAGAGGGTTATTGTGCAAAAGTATGAAAATATAAATTTGTCTTATCAAGTGAGGGCAGAAGTTGGCCAAGGCGGTGAAATTTTAGTTATTCTTGATAGAGCATTGTTCCCCTACCTGCATGGATTGAGAAATGATTTGGCAAGAGGATTAATTGATGCTTTTAGACACAATTGTACTAAACTCAAAATCCCCTATGCCGAATATGATGATAAAATTCCAACCGCGAAATTACTTTTAGACAAGTTCTTGAGAAATGCAAAACCAGGCGTTCTGGAATGCCTGGCTTCGAACAGCATGTTTTCAATGAAATTATATCAATAAGAAAGTTCTTTCAATTTTCTCTGGATTTCTGCAAGCTGCCTTTCCAATTGATCCTCACTTTTTGTTTTTATCTCAGGCATTTGTGCCGGCACTTGAGACGCTTTTTCGTCTGCATGCAATGGCTGCAAGTGTCTTGGTTTTGGAATATGAATCTGGGGCATGTTTGCTTCAAGCAATCTTAACTCCATCAATATTTTTTTCATCTCCCGATAGAATTTTGCTTTGAGATTTAATTCAATGTTTCTTATTGCAATATATTTTTCAATTGCCCTTATTATATTGAGCATATCGATCTCTGATGTGAGCAAATCCATTTTAGATTGCTTTGCTTCATCATATTCAAGTTTTACATGTATAATGCTGTCTTTTTTTGTCATTCTATCTTAGAGAAAATATCCCGGTCTATTTTTTCAATCTGTTCTTTCATTGCCTGCAATCTTGTTTGCCATTCACCAAGCTCTTTGTCTTCCTGTTCTTTTGTACGCTTTATATCATCGAGAATTTTTTCAACGCCAATGAGTTGTCTTTTTATTTTTTCAAATATTTCTAGATTTTCTTCGAATTTATCAAGGCGGACATACATTGGATGCTTTGCAATTTCACGCGGATATATGGGCCTGATTTTTCTTTCAGGAAATTCCGGAAATTCTGATGAAGAGATTTCTCTTGTCAAAGGGCCTTCCGGGAGATTTGGCATCGTCTCGATTTCTTCGGATTCATTTGCCATCTCATCCTCTTTTTCCCCGGAAATAGCTTCTTTAATTGTCGTTTGAGAAAATTTATCGCCTAACGAACTTGGAGGAAATCTCGGCAGCGCATTCGGCTTGAAAGGCATATTATCAGAATTGAAATCAGGAAGCCTTGGAAGGGGAGGCAATGCGGGAAGCTCCGGAATTTCGGATAAATTTTTATTTTCCTCTTTTTTCTTCTTGCCAAACAATGCCATGTTGATTATTATGTAATATATTAATCACACCATATAGGTTTAAAAACTTTTCAATTTTATTAAGAAAAGATAAGAGAATTATTTGCATATGGATAAAAAATTGATTAAGGAAGCTTTTGTCGACGTTGCAGGCAAACAAGCAGAACCTCTTGTTGATTTTCTTGATACAAAAAAATACATGAATGAATTTTTGATTGCAAAAAAATTGGATTTGCCAATAAACCAAACAAGGAATATCCTCTACAAAATTTCAGAATTCGGGCTGGTTTCTTCGACAAGAAAAAAGGACAAAAAAAAGGGCTGGTATACTTACTCCTGGAAAATTGAAGAATTGAAATGTTTGGAATTTTTGAAGAACAGTCTCCTTAAAAAAATGGAACAACTTAGTAACCAAATAAAAAATCGAGAGTCAAAAGAATTTTACGTTTGCGAAAAATGTCATGTTGAATTTAACGAAGAAAATGCGCTGCTTCACGATTTTACCTGTCCAGAATGCGGGAGCCTTTTGGAGAGAAAAGACAATACCAAGCTATTGAAAGAATTCAAAAAAAATCTGGAGAATTATGATGCAAATTTGAAAATTGTTTTGGGAGAAATTGCAAGAGAAGAGGGGATAGAAGTCAGGAAAATAAAAGTGAAGGAAGCTGCAGTCAAAAGAGCGAGAGCAAAGGAAAGAGCTGCTGCGCGAGAAAAAGCAAAGAGAGCGCTTGCGCATGCAAAAAATAAAAAGACTAAAAAATCAAAAGGTTCTAAAAAAAAGTGAATGGCCATTAGATTTATACAACGAAGATTTCATTTTAGCGTAAACACAATTTTTATATTGATTAATATAGCTATTTTCATAATTTTAGCAATTCTATTATCAATTAATCCGAGTTTCATAAAATATTTTGAACTTAAACCTTCTCTTATTCTTCAAGGAAAATTTTTGTGGACACTATTGACAAGCATGTTTTCGCAAGTTTATTTCTGGCATTTGGCATTCAACATGATTTCCTTGTTTTTCTTGGGGGTTATTGTTGAAAAAATTCTGGGAGCAAAGAGATATTTGCTATTTTACCTTGTTGCCGGATTGTTTGCAGGAATTGTATTCGTATTGCTCGCCGGATTTTTTGGGACAAGTCCAATCGGTGCGAAACTTTTCGGAAGCCCTGATATTTCCGGAGTTGGCGCATCTGGCGCCATTTTTGGATTAGTCGGGCTACTTGCTGTTTTGATACCAAGAAAAAGAGTTTATCTTATTGCAGGCCCTTTGCTTGCAATAATCTTGGAATCTGTACTTGCAAATTTCGTTTCTTCTTCTTTGTTGAGCGTGCTGGATTTGATAATAACATTTTATGTTTTCTTCTCTTTATTTGCAATGTTTTCATTTAACAGCCCAATCAAAAAATTAATCCTGCCTCTGAATTTGCCTTTCTGGCTGATTCCGATAATTGCAATAGTTCCTTTGTTTATCATAGGATTGTTTGTTTCTTTGCCAATCGCGAATTCAGCTCATCTTGGCGGCCTGTTAATCGGACTTGCTTATGGAACTTATCTAAAATATAAATTTCCGAGGAAAACGGATATGATTTCAAAAGTTTTTTCAAGATGAATACTGCCTTTCATCGTTCACGTCCAAAAAAATTATCTGTCAAAGAACAATATATCAAAAGCTGGGAATTTATCAAGGAATCAAAAAATTTTATTTTTGTCATTATAGGAATTTTTTTTCTGTCCACATTAATCGGTTTTTTCATCCCTGTTCCTGATTCTTTATCAAAGTTAATTTTAAGTTATATAAAAGATATTGTTAAACAAACTTCAAATTTGTCAGGATTAGAATTGATTGCTTTTATATTTTTCAACAATTTAAAGAGCTCTTTTTTCGGCCTGATTTTAGGAATATTTTTTGGAATTTTGCCTTCATTTATTGCAATTTTCAACGGCTATATTCTCGGGTTTGTTTCTTTCGAAAGCGTGAAAGAAAACGGCATTTTCATTTTATGGCGATTGCTTCCTCACGGAATTTTTGAATTGCCTGCTGTCTTTATCTCGCTCGGACTTGGAATGAAATTAGCAACAAGTTTATTCAATAAAAAAGAATTACGAAAAAATTTTATTGATGCATTAAGAACTTTTTTGTTCGTGGTAATCCCCCTGCTTATTATCGCTGCAATTATCGAGGGAACTTTGATAAAATTAGTTCGCTAATCGCTTCTTAAGTCATTTATCCCGAGGATAATGAAGATTAATCCTATTAGAGCAATAAACCAGACAAGCCCGCCTTTCAGAAATTCCCAGGCTGCATGCCTGAAATTCCAGAAATTTCCAAATCCTCCAGAGTACCATGCAAATAAAATAATCCCCAATAACAAAACTAACCCAAAAAATAATTCAATCCATTTATTCATGCAGAACCTCCAGCGGGTTCTGCATCTCCAGCGCCCGATGACAAGAAATCATCGAGACGAACCTCTGCAACTTCAAATAGAAGTTCTGCATCTCCAGCAACCCGCGGCAGCAATCCGTGAAATCTTTACTCATGTTTTTATATAGACTTTTTATTTAAAAATATTCTCGTGATTAAGGCAATAATACCGCAACTGCAATCACTGTGGTCCACAAGCCGTCTTTGTTTCCTTCGAATGACTGCGTGACATTCATTGTCTTGAAAATCTGTCCGCTTGCTTTGTAAACATCTTCCCTCTCTTCCCATGCTGTATCAGGATTGAATTCTATCCCGAGTGTGCTCGCCAGCATTGTTGCTGCCAAATCTTCGGCATATTCCCCTGCTTTTTTTGATGTTTCTCCGAATGCATGATGTTCTGATAAATAACCGTGTTTGTTGTTTGAATCTTTTGGGACAGCGACGCCAATTGAAGAGCAAATTAATCTGTTTGGCTCATTTGTCTCGGCCCGTGCCATAACGCAGAATGTTATTTGTCCAGGGAAAAGCTCTTTTACACCTTCCTCTCTTGGAATAACTTTGCAGTTAGGGGGAAGAATGCTTGAGACATAAACGAGATTGCATTTTTCAATTCCCGCATCTCTTAAAGCCGCTTCAAAACTTGCCAACTTGTCCTTGTGAACCCCGACGCCTTTTGTAAAAAAAATCCGGGTGGGCATAATCGCATTCATTACTACTTTTTTATTTCTTTTTTCTTTTTAAATTTTTTCCAAAATACCAAAATACAGATATTTATTCTTTAATCGCAAAAGTTTCCGCAACAAGAAGAGGAAATAAAATTGTTGCATCGCCAAAAACTTTTATGCTTTTTGCATTTGGCAGAATTTTTCCCCATGAAACAGCTTCGTCTGGCATTGCACCGGAATCAGAGCCATTAAATTCCTGGGCAGTATTTATATAAACCGCATATTCAGCCCCATTTCGCAGCATCAATGCATTCAGTATAGCATGTTTCTGTGTCCCTGCACCAAGAATTATTGCTCCTGCTTTTTTCAATCCTATTGTTGTGTCATTTAATTTTTTCACATCTTCTGCAATGTCTATGGCGAAATCGTCATGCTTATATTTGAAGAAATAAATATTATCGCCCAAAGCTCCATCAGTAATTGCAGGGCAGAAAATTTTTATCCTGTTTTTCCAGGCCCAATAGCAAATACTTTCCTCATTATTTATTTTTTCTCCCAGTTTCCATATTAATTCGCTTGGCGTTATAGCTTTTCCTGTTCTTTTCTCTTCCAGATAGAGTTCTTCAAGAAGCGGCTGTATGAATTTTTCAAATTCAACGTATCTGTTATTTGATACAAATATATTTCCTATTCGGTTTATCCCCTTCTTCCTCAATTCCGCTCCGTTGGCTCCGAAGTCTCCTATAACAAAATCTCCCAAACATTTAATTATGTCCTCCTCTATACCTCCGGCTGTCGTTACAATGACATCAACTTTCTTATTTTTTGCAAGATAGCGAAAAATATCCCTTAAGCCTGAGCTTACAAGATTTGAAGTATACCCGAGAAAAATCGTGGCTTTTTCATCTATCATTTCATTTACTATTCCGATCGCATTTGCGAAATGCGTTGCCTGAAAACCTGTGGTTTTATAACTGGAAATTATTTTTTTAAAATCAATTCCGTTGCCAAAATCATATCCTTTGACAGGTTCGCCTTTTGTTTGCCTGCCCTTTCTCATTAAATTTCTTCGCGCTATTTTTTCTTTTTTATCCATTGAAAATCTGATATTTTTTCCTTTAAAAATCTATACAAGAGAAATTTTAATAACCTTCCTGATTTTTATGTGTCCATGCTGACAAAGAAACAAATTAAGGAGATAAGAGATTTATTAGATAATTCAAACAATCCTTTTTTTCTCTTCGACAATGATCCTGACGGATTATGCAGTTTTTTATTGCTGCGAAAATATGCCGGAAAAGGGAAAGGATTCCCAATAAAATCTTTTCCTGAATTGGATAAAAGTTATTTTAAGAGAGCGCAGGAATTGGGGGCTGATTGTATCTTTATTTTGGACAAACCTGTTGTTTCAAAAGATTTTTTTGAAGAGGCAAAGAACGCAAACCTGCCTGTTGCGTGGCTCGACCACCACGAGCAGAACCACCTGCGGGTTTCCGCACCTCCTGCACCCGACAGGAAGTCGAGGCAGAACCGAGATGGTTCCGCACTTCCCGAAGAAATTCCTAATTTTGTCCATTATTACAATCCACTATATAATCGGAAAAAATCAGAAGAGCCTGTGACTGCCTTATGCTATCAAATAAACGGCGACAAAAATTTGGTTTGGCTTGCTGTCGCCGGCTGCGTTTCTGACAAGTTTCTCCCGCGGTTTTACAAGGATTGCATGAAAAAATATCCTGAACTAACGCTGAAGACAAAAAATGCATATGATGTTTTTTTCAATTCGCAAATCGGAAAAATTGCGCGGATTTTTAGCTTTGCCTTGAAAGACAAAACGACCAATGTTGTCAGCATGATGAAATTTTTAATGAAAGCAAACACGCCGTATGAAGTTCTTGAAGATTCTCCGGCAAATTATTCAATGCACAAGAGATTTGAGCAGATAGAAGTAAAATATCAAAAGCTGCTGAAAAAAGCCATTGCTATTGGAAATGAATCTGGAAAAGTTTTGTTCTTTCAGTATGGAGGCGATTTAAGCATAAGTTCTGATTTATCAAATCAATTGATTTACATTTTTCCCGACAAAACTATCGTCGTTATTTATATCTCAGGAATGAAAGCAAATGTTTCTGTAAGGGGAAAAAATGTAAGAGATAAACTAGCTGCAGCAATTGAAGGGCTTGCTGGCGCCACTGGCGGGGGGCATAAGGATGCAGCTGGCGGGCAGATGAAAGTTTCTGATATTGAGATATTCAAAAAAAGATTTTCAGAAAAATAAAGAAATCTTTATAAAGAACTATTTCTAAGTTTGATCATGAGTGAACTAGAATTTGGCCACATGAACGGTTGGAATAATTGTTTGGTGTCTATTCTAGCTTACACACCAATTAAAACCTCAATTTAATCCGACGGTTTTCTTCGCGGGGTTGGATTGAGAACATAATTCTATAATTCAGCCGGCGAAGCACACCAACGGATTGGGAAATGAATCCGAAAAACAAAATGGAGCTTGAGTCAGTGGAAGAAGAGCTTAGCTCATTATTGGAGCGAACCTTGGCTTTGGAAGATGAAGTCAACTCTTTCGGCCACGTTGGAGAGGATTAGCGCAATTTTCATTTGAAGAATGATTTCTTTAGATATTGATAACTATTAATAACTTCTTGCGAAGTAAGTCCAGAATTTTGCCGGTTTGCCGCAATGAACGCATCTCCCTGATATTTTTTCCTGATGAAAAGGTATGACCCTTGAGCCAGCACCTTTTGTTTTGTCTTTGATTTCATCCTCACATTCTATCCTGCCGCAGAATTTTGCAAGAACGAGCTTTTTGTTTTTTATCTCCTTGGCAAATTGATTCCAAGTTGACACTTTTATGGTTTGGGAGTCCAAAAATTTCTTAGACTTTTCAAACAAATCTTTCTGAATGCTTTCTAATATTCGTTTTATTTCATTGTTTAATTTGCTGATTTTTACAAATTCTTTCCTTCCTGTATCTCTCCTGACGAGAACCACTTGTTCTTTTGCCAAATCTTTAGGACCAATTTCCAAACGAATTGGGATGCCTTTTAATTCATATTCGGAAAATTTCCAGCCAGGCGAATATTCTTCTCTTTCATCAAGAATAATTTCATAATTTTTCTTTAATTCTTTATAAATTTCTCTTGCTTTTCTCACAACCTTTTCTTTTTCAGAGGCGAGAATCGGAACTATTGCAACTTGAATTGGAGCGATGCTTGGAGGAAGAACAAGCCCTTTATTATCAGAATGCGTCATCACCAAAGCGCCTATTAATCGGGTTGAAAATCCCCATGATGATTGCCATGGCAAAGATTTCTTCCCATTTTTGTCTAGGAATGAAATCCCAAAACTTTTTGCAAAGCCTTGTCCAAGATTATGTGATGTGCCGCATTGCAGTGCTTTCCCCTCTAAAGTAAAAGTTTCAATTGTTGTTGTATATTTTGCGCCTGCGAATTTTTCTTTTTCTGTCTTTTTACCAGAGATTACAGGAACAGCCAATAATTCTTTGCAGAGTTTTTCATATTCATTAAGAAATAAAATTACTTCTTTGTCGCATTGCTCTTCTGTTTCATAGACGCAATGCCCTTCCTGCCACAAAAATTCCCTGCTTCTCAAAAATAATTTTGCCTGTGACACTTCCCATCGCACGATGTTGCACCACTGATTTATCCTGAGAGGCAAATCTCTCCAGCTTCTTATCCATCGGGAAAATGCATCATACATTATTGTTTCTGATGTCGGGCGAAGGGCGATTCTTTCCCCCGAATCTGCATCTGATTTTTCAAGCCATGCGACTTCTGCTTCAAATCCTTTTGCATGCTCCGCTTCTTTATGAAAAAATGATTCTGGGATGAACATTGGGAAATAAACATTTGAAACATTTCTTTGCGTAAGAACCATGTTAAAATAATCCATAATTTTTTGCCAGATTGCATAACCATACGGTTTGATTATTATTGTTCCGCGAACAGGGCCATATTCTGCCAAACCGGATTTCAGGCAGACTTGCGTATACCATTCGGGCAGGTCATCTTCTTTTTTTATTGTTATTCCTTCTTCTGATTTTCTTTCCATTAATAATTAATCAAGCTCTGATTTAAATTCTCTTGTGAAATGCCGTTGATTGCACTTTTTACATAATTTGACTCCAAAGCGAAACCCAAATTTTCACCGCCGCTTATCTTGAAATTATTTATTCCGATTACATTCCCGCTCTTGTCTATTAACGGGCCGCCTGAATTTCCGGGATTCAATGAGGCATCTGTCTGAATATATGCATTAATATTATTTGAGGCTGGTCTGTTTATTGCAGATACAATTCCTTCTGAGACAGAGAACTGCAACCCGAGAGGATTTCCAATTGCTATAACTTTATCCCCGATTTGCACATTGTTTGAATTTCCCAATTTCAATGGGGAAAAAGATCCTGAAATTTTTAAGAGTGCAATATCAAATGTTCCGTCATATCCTACGAATTGCGCACTTATTACATTTTGATTGCTTGTAATGATACGAATGTTTGACGCCAAATTTCCAGACGCATCAGCGAGGACATGGGCGTTTGTAACAATGTATCCGTCAGAAGTTATTATGAAGCCTGTCCCCTGCGCTGCAGATGTTCTTACTGTTACGACAGAGGGAAGAGATGCTTGAATTATCCCTGAAAAATCATCGCTTGCGCTTGCCTTCAACAAATTAAGCTGCTGTTGCGTGCTTTGCGTTGTATTTTGCAAATTTAATAAATTTGTAGATAAAGAATTGATCTGTGTTTGCGTGTTTGTTTGGATTTCTGATAGAGAATCTTTTAAATTATTGTAATTTTGTGCTTCTTGGACATAAAGAGAATAATTCATTATTGCAAGCAAAACAATCATGACTATGACGATAAAGCTGAATCCTCCGATAAGAATTTTGTGGTGCCTCTTTAGTGCCATTTGATATTCAAGAAAAAGCAATATAAAAATTTATCCCGCTCGCCTCATTTCATTCGGCTCGCTATTTGTCTCGGCTTCGCCTCGAAATTGATTTAATGATAATAAGCAGAAAATTTGAAGTTACGTGCAGCGCCTCTTTTGATATTAATAAGAAAATCGTGAGCGACTTTGGAGCGAACACAAATAAGCGAGCATCGGAGATGCGAGCGATTATCTTAAAAAGTCAAGCATCGTTTGAAAATTATAGGCTTGTGGTGCAACGGACAGCACAACCGGCTTCGGAGCAGAACCAACTCGCAACCCCGCTCTCTTAACAGAGCCTTACCGTCGCGAAGTTGCTCGCCTGCGGGTTACATCTCAATCGCGAGGTGAGAACCCAAAAGGAAACGAAGAAACCGGTTAATCGGGGTTCGAATCCTCGCAGGCCTATTCCTCTTCTTCATAATCATATTTATCTTCGAATTCTTCTAAGATATCTTCTTTTTCTAATGCTTCTGAATCTAAAAAAATGAATCTAGAATCAGGTACTAATCCAAATCTAAAAAAATTGAAAGCTCTTTTTCCATATCTCTTTTTTGATACTTTATATGCTGTTTCTAAATTGTCAATAGTTATGTGAAACAACCATTCTATAACTGCCTTATCGCCCCATCCTTCTCCCATTTTATCTTCCCAGAAATTTCTTATCTGATTTTCTTCTGATTCATTGTAGGCATGTCTTTTCATTCTATGGTTTTTTCCTAGCGTTTTATAAGGCTCATCAATCCATTGATGTAATTCTCTAAAGTCAAAATTAGTTCTCTCTTTGCTTATTGCACAATGAACATTTAAGGAAGGCATATTATTATCTCAGCATCTTCTCCAAAGCATCCTTGACAATTTTGTTATCAGCTCTTCCACGAGATT
>CAYXOE010000011.1:12491-17214 GCA_964466855.1 Candidatus Woesearchaeota archaeon | reverse complement strand
AATAACTTTATTCATCAAAGCATTTGCCAATGAAGTGTAAGCATTATTTTTAGTAACATTTCCCAAATCATACAAAAATCTCACGTTATCAGAGTTTATTCTGGCACCGGGTTGATTGAACATTGCTGCATTAGCAGCGCTTCCATATTGACTAATTAAAGAGTCTCCTGTTTTTTCAGCAGCGCTAAGATATTGAGAACTGCCAAGAACTTCATCTGCAGCCAGCAATCCTTCAGCTGTAATTCCCATTGTATTAAGTGGTGAAGGCGTCCCTGTTGCTGGGTTTGTATCCGGACTTTGCCATTCCCATCCTCCATCATTATTCTGAGTTGATATCAATCTGTCAGCAGCTTTTGTTATCGCCGTCTTTTCCGCAGTGTAATCACGAGGCTGAATTGGGGGTTTGCATCCGCTTAATGAAGCAAGCCCAATTCCTAAAACAGCAGCATAAGGAACAAATCTTTTTGCAATTTTTCCAAAGAATTTTGGCTTATCATCAATTCTCTTTTCTAAATCCATAAAAGAAAAATTATTTTGTTATTTATAAATTTTATTGCAATAGAAAATATTTGTTAATGCTCTTTAACTCTCTCGAGGTCTAATTCTCCGCCGGTCAAAGTCTGCCAATTAACTCTAAACTGATAAGGAATGCTCATTTTTTGTCCATTATAATAAAATTCAACATCAGCATTGTATGACAATCCTTTTCCCTTGAATTTAATATGGACTCTTTCAGGAATATATAAATTATCCTGAGGATTTTTATCGTGAGCAGATACAGAAGTCAGCATTACAGCTGAAAGAAGCAAAACCTTAGCTAAGTCTCTCATTTCTTATTCAGTGAAAATTCATTTAAAAAGATTATTACTTGAAAACTCGTATCACGTGTTCATCTAAGAAGGTTTCGCTCAATGTTTCAAGAGATAAAGTTTTGGTACGTACTAATGCAGGCGAATTTCCAAGAAGTGCCTTCGTTTCACTTGCTAAATAAGTTGTCTTATCTCTCTCCGACATGCATTGTAATTTATCTTCATATTGCCCATCATCTCTAATTGAATTGTATGTCATGAATCCTCCAAAATTTAAATTTAATTAGCATCATTTTAGATTTTTAGAATTGTCAGAACCAGTTGAAGAAGGCTGAATATGGTTATGATGATTGTAAGAGCAAGAAGCAGATTATTTGTTCTCTTTTGCCTTGTCTGGTCCAGGAATTGAATCCCGAGAGAAGTTATCCTGTATGAAATCGCGCTTGAGACCCCCGCGGTTGCCCTCGGAATTTTTTCAATCAGCTTGTTTCTTTCAAGAGCGTTTATGATTTCAATGTCGCTGTTTATGCTCGCCAAAGTTGCGCTGTCCGTGACAATATCCTGCGGAAAAATCTTCTCCAAATATTCCAGCAATCTTAACGTGGATTTTTCCATTTTTGTTAAAAGATATTTTTCTTTATAAATATTTTCAAGTTGTCAGAGTCAGGTTATCCAAATCAGCATATTGCCCTGAAGGTTTTGTGAACTGCGGAAGAGTGAGAATATTCGAAGGATAATTCACTTTCCAGATTTCAATCGGTGCAAGCAGACTTCCCTGATAATATGCAAATTTCCCGACGACAACGCCGCGCGCCGCAAGCGCCATAATCAAGCTATTTTCCTGGACATTCACGGGAGTAAGCGTCGGATAAAGTTTATTATAGTCATTCAGCAGATAAATCTGCGCATACAAACTTTTCTGAACTTTTGGAGACAAATAAATACCGGAGCCAAGCGGCTCTACCTGAACTCTTCCCTGCGAATCAATATTAATGTTTGGAACAATCATGAACACGGCATCTATGCCTGTTCCGAAATCAACCATTTTGCCGTTGTAATATGCATATCTGATTGGAATGGTATATTGCTTTCCTTTATATGAATACACGCCGTTGACTCCCTGCACAGTAACGCTGTCATTTGTTTTTACATATTGCAATGTTGTGCCGATGAAATATGCGTTTGGGGATGCCTGCCCGTTTACAGATGTTGGTCCAGGAATGAAATTTCCGTTATATGAAATATCGCTGTCAACAAAAGTTACCCCCTGGAATATTCTGATTGTGCTGCTGTTCGGGGAACCATAATCCAGACTTGGGTTTGCGACTACAATTGCAGGTGCAGCATATCTGTCTATCCCTGATGAATCGCTTCCGATAATTGAAAATGCAGGATATTTTCCAAAGTCAGTGAAATCAATTAGGAAATAGGAAACATTTTGCGCTTTCCAGAATGCAAACGCTGTATTTGGATTTTGCGTTGTGAGAACATATCTTCCCATAAGATGGTCCCAATATCCGTTATAATTTCCTCCATCCAGGACAGTCGGCCTCAGCCCGATTGTTTGAATCAAATATCCATAATCCCACCACGCTGAAAAAATGCTGCCGGGAGCTGTATTGTTTCTCACCCATGCCATTGCATTTTCCCACTGGTTGTTAAGAAGAGGGCCGATTTGCGACGATTCTGAATATGAAAGCAGGTATGAACCCGGTGTTTGTGTGATTGGATTGCCGAATAAATAAATAAAAGACAAAACTATTGACAAAATTAAAATTGCTCCGGTGAGATAAATCCTATCATGCCCTTTTGCCTTGTTTGTATATGAAGCCATCTTTGTAATCAGGAATGCTCCCGCAAGAGCCATGAAAGGGACTATCAGGAAAATTGTTCTTTGGGCAGCCCTTACTGTTATGAGCATTACCATCATCCAGCTGAAAATAAAAATAATTGAAGAATCAATCTTGTGCCTTTCTCTTTTGTATATCCATATTAATGCTATAATCAAAATAACAAATGATAAAATGTATATTGCCTGGCTTAGGAAATTTACGCCATCAAGGGCACTGCCTGCAGAATATCTGCTGAAAAGCAAGCCGAATATTGAAGCAAACCCGCCGAGCGCAAGATAAATTTTGTGCTTCATGCTTTTCACGCCTTTTATAAATTCTATCCAGACAATTCCCATTCCGATGACAAAAAGCCAGAAAAATACAAGGGAAACAGTTGACTGGAAATCAACAAGATAAGGCTGAGCAAAATAAGCAACAGTCAAGCCAATTCTTGAAGTCCCAAGAGGATGAATCAATGAATTGTATATATTGGCAAATAATCCGAATCCTTTCCCGCTGAAAATCTCAATTCCAAGAATCCCAACAACCAACGTTGCAACAAACGAAATCAGCAAACTGAATTTGGATTTTTTAACACGCTCATAAAAAGACAGGACATAATCAACTATGAAAAACAATAAAATAGTCGGGACTAAAAATCCTGACGCACTAAATAAAGCAGGATACAGGTTAGAGGGGCGCAGATTGAATAAATATGTGCTCAATAATGAGACAATAACCCAGAGCAAATAAAACATAATAAATTTCTGCTTTGCTTTATTGTCTTCTTCTCCACGTAAATGGAAAAGATAAAAAAGCACCAATGTTAGAGGTATTGTCAGGAACATGAAATTCGTTGTCCCATTCCAGGAAGCAAAAGTTATTCCAATCAAAAGTCCTGTCAGGATTCCCCAGATAATTGTATTCTTCCAATTTTTATGAAAATTCTTCAATCCCAAAACAAATGACAAAAAGGCGGCAAACAAAAAGGTTGTTCCAAGCGCTTCATGCCCTGAAACGCCTGAAATAGTTCTGAACAGGAATGCAGGGGAATAAGCGAGGAAAGCGCTCGCCAGCACGGCAGCTGTTTTGGATTTTGTCAGGACATAAACAAGGAAAAAGAAAATTATAAGCCCGGCCAAAAATGCATAAGCAGGATAAGCAGCGTCGACAAGATTAATCGTTATGGATGGATTAAATGCATTAATAATCTTATATGCATCAACAATTGTGTAAACGAGCAGACTTTGGGTATAAGAAACATTGAGAGGAATATTCCTCATCGTATCTATGCCGCTGAGATTTCCATATTGGAGAAGATGCTGTTCAAGCCTGAGCCAATACAAAGCATCCGGGTCGGACAGAGAATAATTTCCTGTTGTGCTGTCCACCAAAAGAGGCAGATTCGAAAGCCTCATGCTCGTCGACGTGAAAATAATCACAAGAAGCAATACTGCAGTTATCGCCCACTGAACTTTTTTGTTGCTGAAAAATTTTTTTGATTTTTCATATAATTCTTTTCTGTTTTCTCCAGGCATGATATGTCATAATTTGGAGATTTAAAAATTTTCTGGAATATTAAATTTTATGCATAATAAGATTTTTAAACTATTTTCCGAATATTAGTTTATGGTAAAAGCAAGAATAAAATTGAACAGCACTGACATTGAAATGTTAAATGAGATATGCAATTCAATCAGAGACATCGCTGACAAATCCGGCGTTGTAATCTCCGGCCCTGTTCCCCTGCCGACGAAAAGGCTGAAAATAACAACAAGAAAATCTCCATGCGGAAACGGCACAGCAACATTCGACAATTTTGAAATGAGAATTCACAAGCGATTGATTGATTTGCCTGCAAACGAAAAAGTTTTGCATCACATAATGCGAATGCGAATTCCGAAGAATGTCAATATAAAAATTGAGATGAGAGAATAAAATTACATTCTATCGCTCGCATCTTACGATGCTCGCTAAAAATTTGACGCTAACGCGTAATTGATTTATTGATAATCCAAAAAACAGTTAAATAAATTCGGGTTTTCTCTTCGTTATTAATTTTAAGCAATCGTGAGCGACTTT
>CAYXOE010000011.1:0-12391 GCA_964466855.1 Candidatus Woesearchaeota archaeon | reverse complement strand
CCGAGCGGATTAAAAATATAATTTTCACCACAGATTTATTTAAAAATAACTTATTTCTTGTTTCAAAAATGGAACAATATCATGTTCTGCTAAAAGAAGTTTTGGGAAGAGGCGACGTACAATATGAGCCGCGAACTCAGGAATATACTTTAGGGCTTTCATCCTGGCGAAGTGTCTATGATTTAAGAAAAGGATTTCCAGAAGTAACAACAAAAAATCTTCCGCCTCGCCTTCCTTTCGGGGAATTATTTTGGAAATTAAGGGGGGAGCGAAGTGTTATCTCTTTAATTAACGAGAATATTAATTTCTGGACAGCGAATGCCTTTGACAGATATTTGAGAGAGATTGGACAAACAGGAAAAGTCCCCAAACACTCAAATGCATGGAATATGAGATTTGAAGATTATAAAACAATATTACAAACAGAACCAGAAATGGTTGGCAATGGTGATTTGGGTCCTGTTTATGGCTATCAATGGAGACATTGGCCCGACGGAGAAGGCGGGGAAATAGACCAATTAAAATATGTATTAAAAAATATGAGAGAAAGACCCGGCTCAAGATATCATGTTCTTTCTTCATGGAATGTTGCAAATTTACCAGGAATAGCTTCAGGTTCAAAAGTGATGGCAATCGGCCCTTGCCCCGTGCTTCATCAATTTACAACTTATAAAAATGGCTCTGTGGATTTAACAATGACTCAAAGAAGCTGTGATGTTTTCCTCGGCGTTCCATCAAATATATCGCAAGATTCTTTGCTAACCCATATGGTCGCAAATGAAACTGGTTTTGCCCCTCGATTTTTCTACCACCATTACAATAATGTTCATGCCTATCTCGGCGTTCCGCCTCGTTCTGATTTCTGGATGGATGAAAAAAATGTTGAGGAATTCCAGGCAAGATTTAATGCGGTTGGTCATCGTTCAGGATATTTGGGTTTGAAAAATTGGTATCTAAAAAATGCACCCTCTGAAAGCGAGGGCAATGAAAGAAAAGACCACGTTCCATTCATATTGGAGCAGTTATCAAAAATTCCAAGAGAGCCTCCAACACTTGAAATTCTGGGGGGCGTTCCTTTATTGGATGCAATTGAAATGCCTGCAATGGATTATGCGAAACTCATCGGATATGACCCAGAAAAATGGGATTCTAAAGCAGTAATGGCTGCATAAAATGGCTCGCGGACATTCTTATCCCGGACTTTGGATTAATTTTGAATCGGGCGAGGGTGGAGGCAAAACAACTCAATCAAAGCTTCTTGCAGAATATTTATCAGGCAAAGGATATATTGTCGAAGTCGGGAGAGAACCGGGAACAACTGCTGCGGGTGAGCATATAAGAAAAATTCTTCAGGACTCGAATTTGCCTGAATTAAATCCCAGAACAGAAATGCTATTGTATGTCGCAGCCGGAATAGAACTTTTTGAGAATAGAATAAAACCTTCTTTGATGCAGGAAGATATTTTCATTTCAGACAGATGGAGATATTCTACAAAAGCATATCAGGGTTATGGTTTAGGGATTGATTTGGGTGTCATAGATAATCTAATTGATTTTTCGTGTGCGGGCGCAAGACCTGATTTGACTTTTTTGCTTGATATTGATGCAAGATTGGGTTTGCAAAAAAGCAAGGGAAAAAATGAATTTGGAAAGGAAGACAAAATTGAAGCGAGAAAACTGGAATATCATCAGCGGGTAAATCAGGGTTATCGGGAAATAGCAAGACAAAATTCAGGCACATTTAGAGTTGTTCCATATATTGATGGGCAGCCGGATTGGATGCAATTTAGCATTAGAAAGTATGTGGATGAATTCATAAAAGAAAATCATCTTGAACCTGTTTTATCAAGAGTTTCTCAATAATTCGCCCAGTGCAGGAATCGGAGTTCACTTCGTTCCCTCTCATCGCCTTCGGCAATGAAACCAAGGTTCGATTATCGCCCAGTGCAGGAATCGAACCTGCGAGCCCTTTCGGGCCAAGATTTTTGGTTTTAGGGTGACCTGTTAGGGGCTTGCCCCTACGGTCTCCAATCTTGTGCACTACCACTATGCGAACTGGGCTTAGACCAGAAGCATTTGCCAAATCTTCTGATTTGAGCTTATGCGAACTGGGCTTCTTTCAGCCAATATTGATTTATTTTCAGAGAGATAATTTATTTATAAAACATTTGAATTTTCCAGAAAATTTATAAATTCCTTTCCTGTAAATAAATAATAATATGAAAAAAGAGATGAAAAAATATATTCCTAAATTAATCCTCTTCTCTTTAATTGTTGGCATAGCAACCGGCGTTTTGGAATTGTTCATTGGCCATAGATTCATCCTCGACCCATTGCTTTATAGAAAGGACTTGGGATTTATCTATGAATATTATTTTGCACCGACATGGTATGGATTTACAAAATCAACTATCGTGGCTTTGACATTCTTTTTCGTCTTTTTATGTACGCAGAAAACAAAAATAAAGCCGATATTGAAATCCGCAATTGTCGGAATTCTTGGGACAATCATCTTCGGAATTTATTATTATTTTACATTTCCACGCTTGAGTTCTTCAACTTCAAGCTGGCTCATAGGACTGGTACATTTCACATTCATAACAGGTATCTCATATATATTTGTTAAACTACTGAAAATAAAATGAAAAAAATAATATTAATTGGTATTATCGCGATTGCATTGATTTTTGCAGTGGCGGGAATTTTTTTGCTCCCTAAAAATTATACAAACTCTGGAAACCCGGGCTCTTCTCAATCAGGAAAAACTCAAGTGCAAATAATCCCGGGACAGAATGTTGCAATAAAAGATTATGCATTCACCCCGTCGCAGTTGATAATAAAAGCCGGGCAAAGTGTGACATGGACAAATAATGGGCAGGCAAGCCATACAATAACTTCAAATAACGGAAACGAATTGTCATCGTCGGTAATTTCGCCCGGGCAGACTTACGCCCATACATTTAACACACCAGGAACATACAATTATTATTGCTCAATTCATCCGTCAATGGTTGGGCAGATAATAGTAACTTAATTTTTAATTTAGGCTTTGCACAAATTATATAATCCCATACACAAAATTTTATAAATAAACTTTGTAGATAGTTTTCATGAGTTTGCTAAAAAAACTTGCAAAACCTTTTGCTTTGCCTTTATTGGCAGGAGTCTTGGCATTTGCATCTCCGAAGCCGGCTGACGCACAGCAATTATATTTTAGCTCTGAATTGGGCGGTTTTTATTCAAGCAATGATGTTATGCAGAAAGTTTATGGGTGGATGTTTCAGGGAAAATTAGGATTGGGGCTTGAATCAAACGACGGCGTAAGCGGGGAACTTGCCTTCATTTTCTCAGATACAAAAGGAAAGCCGATTCTTTTACAGCAATTGCCTTCAGGCGAATCATTGACTTCTGAAATATGGACAGGCAGCGTTGCAGCACGATTGTCAAAAGCATTCGGGAAAAGAGATGAAATACGCCCATACATTGGCGGGCAAATTTCCTATGATTTCGGGACAGAAACAGCAACAGATACATATCAAAATTCAGTCATTGGAACGGCAAGCGCAAACGCGTCCGGATTTGGCGTCGGCACCTTCGGCGGATTTGAAATACCGGTGTCAGATACTACTTCCCTTTCAATTGAAGGCAGATATACATATAACTGGGTCACGCCGCAAGTTTCTTCAAATTCAACAAGTTATGGAGCAGCAGCTACATCAGCATCAAATAGCGGGGGTATTACAATAGCTGCCAGCGCTAAAATATTTCTAAAATGAATCTGTTAACCTCTTTAAAGCAGTTTTTCGCACAGACAAAACAGATAATCGCGCCAAATCCAAACTTTGAAGAAGCAAAAAGAAAACTAGAATATAGAGGATATTACGTTTCTAATTTTGGATTAATTACAAGAAGGCAGGATGACAAATATGCAATCGGTGAAATTCTTAACAGATATAGCCAGAACGGCGAGCGGGTAATTGTTTCTTATCCTTTATCAAAAGATGAAAAAGAAAGTAAAGAAAATTTAAGGGCTGCAAAAAATTTGTTGGGTGTTTTGGAACAGGAAAAGATTTGGTATAATAACAGAACTGATGCTTCTGTCCCAAATCCGCAATATGATGCTGGTCACAAATAACAAAATTTTATAAAATCAGTTATTCTTTCAATAATATGGATAAGGAAATAGGAAAAATAAGCAAAGGCGAATTCCAGGGAACAGCAACGGACATAATAATAGCAGTAAGAGAATATAATGGAAGAGTCGGGGTTGACATAAGGGAATATGCGACAAGCGAAAAATATTCAGGACCGACAAAAAAAGGTTTGAGAATTCCTGCTGAAAGATTTGCAGAATTCAAGGAAATGATAAACTCAATTTCACACAGCGACTTGAATCCAAGTGGCTCCTCCTCGGAAAATTCAGGGCATAACCATCAGCAGACATTCAACGAAAAAATAAAAGTTGAAAAGCCCGGACAGGGGAATTTTGATGATTTGCCGGATTATTAGACTTAAAATTCCGCTCGCCTCTAAAGAGGCTCGCTAAATTGTCTCGGCTTCGCCCCACGATTGACTTATTAATAATCCAAAAAACGCTGAGGAAAAGCGATTAAAGATTCTCTGGAATTCTGTTAATTAATTCTGAGCATAGCGAAGACTCTTGTAAAAATGCGAGCGAAGCGAACCCAATTACATCCCCCAATTCGGATTTTCTTTTCTCTTGATTGTCGCAATTTCCTGAAGGGCTGAAATTTCCGAAGAAGATAATAAATCTTTGTTTTTTTTGAAATTCCTGAACCCTGTTTCCGAGATGTCAGAATATAAGAAAATCATGTCTTTCAATTTTCTTTCAAAGTTTGTTCCGGGAATGGAGACAGCAACTTCCATGCCTTCAGTCGCCTCTTCAACAGATTGCTTTTCATGCTGGACATTTTTTATTCTTCCTGCTCTTTCTCCATTTTTATCAACAAGATTAATTCCTGTCCTTAATTTTCCTGCCTCAACTTTTACCCCGAAAATCGCAGGATTCGTGTTCCTGAAAACATATTGGGGAAGAATTTTAATTTTGCATAAAGATGCAAGAGCCAGCATCCTCTTTTTTTCAATTTCTTTTTCTTTTTCAGTTCTGAATTCCGCAAGCTCTTCAATAAGCTTGTAAATGACTTCATTCGTAAGAACTTTGACATTTTCATTGAGGAGGATTTTTGCATCTTCATCTATTGAAACATTGAAGCCGGCAATCACAGCATCAACTTCATTAATTTCCAAATTTGCCTTTGCGGAAATCACATCTGCCTTGCTTATCTTCCCGATGCCTGCTTTCACGACGGGAATGCCTGCCTGTTTCAGCAAAAGCAGAAGCGCCTCCAAACTTCCAAGCGAATCAGCCTTCGCAATAATTCCGAATTTGTCTGTCTGTATATTTTCAGAAATTTCTTTCCTGAATGTCTTTTCAATTTCCTCTTTCTCCCTGCTGCCTCCAAATTCAACAAAAGGCATGCCGGGCAGAATTTCAGCTTTTTCAATCAACTGCAATCGCAGGCCTGTTGCAGCCCGCACTTTTTCTTTGGCAGAAAATCGGGAAGACAGAGGAAAGATTTCTTCAAGCAGTCTTATTTTGGTCGCAATCGCCTTCCCATTTAAATCAGAAACAGCAATTTCATCTTTCTTTTCCAATTCTCCGTCGTAAAGAATTGCTTCGGCATAATTCATCTCCTTTTCTTTTTTTATTTCAAGAACAACACCTTTTGCTTTATCCCCGAGCATCAATCTGTTTTTGAGATATTTTTGGCTCAATCCGCAGAGTACAAGAATCAACTCAGAAATCCCCTCTCCTGTTTTTGCAGAGCAGGGAACAAGTGCAATTTTTTTTGTGAAATCAGAAATGTTGTAAAATAAATCAGCATCAAAACCAAAACTATTCAGGGCAGCTGAAAGAGTAAGATATTTTTCGTCAAACAACTGTCTTATGTGGCTTGGCTGCGATTCAATGCTTTCTTTTATTTCTTTGCTCTTCGCTGTTCTCCAGCCGGAAATGTTGTCAATCTTGTTCAAAGCAATTATAAACGGCGTTTTATTCAATTTCAAAATCTGAATGACTTCTGCTGTCTGCGGCTTGATGCCTTCGTTAATGTCAATTACAAGTATCGCCAAATCAGCCAAGCTCCCGCCCCTTTTTCTCAAATTTGTGAAAGCCGCATGCCCCGGAGTGTCAATGAATAAAAATCCGGGAAAATCCAACCTTATTTCATGAACTTGTGGAAATGCTTTTTTTAACATTTCGAGGGGGTAAAGCGTGAAGGAGATTTTTTGCGTAATTCCGCCTGCTTCCGATTCCTGAACAGAGCTCTTTCTAATTCTGTCAAGCAATGACGTTTTTCCGTGGTCTACATGTCCGCAAACCGTGATTATCGGCTGTCTTATTTGTTTGGGTGCCATATATTCTCAAGAATAATTTTATTTTTAAAGTTTATTTGTGATAAATAAAAATGACAAAAATAATTGTTGCTGAAGATTATGAATCAATTAGACAACTAATCAGCAGATATCTTTATAGCAAAGGCTTTGAAGTCGATTCTTATGAAGATGGACAAGCGGCTATTGAAAAAATGAGGGCTGAAAAAGATGCGGGAAGAAATTATGATTTGGTTTTAACTGATAATGATATGCCAAATTTAAGCGGTTTTGGACTTATAAAATTAGTCAGACAAGAGTTCGGCAATATCCCTATTGTACTTATGAGCGGAAAACCTGAAATTAAAGAGGAAGCATTGAAAATAGGAGCGACAAATTTTCTCAAAAAGCCTTTTGATGATATAAAAGATTTGGATGCAATTTTAATAAATTTACAGCCATCCCAGCAAGACAGCCAGGCCAATTCCGAACAATAAAATTCCTGCAATCAAGTGCATGATCCTCACATATTTTTCTTTCCATCTGGATATGTCATCAGGCGTTGAAAAACCTGCATAAACAATGAATGTAATCGCAATCAATGGAAGAACAACAATAAAATCAAAATACAACAGTGAAGAAAGTGCTCCAAGCAATCCGAATTGTGAAAGCGATTGTGTAAGAATAATCAGCGGCGCCATCGTGCATGGCCCAAGCAAAAGAGTTATTGCAAATCCTACAAGAAAAGCTCCAAGAGGCGAAGTTATTTTCCTGATAATCCTTTTTGCTTTTGGGCGGAATGATAAAGGCATTTCTGTCGCAAAACTTCCCCTCTTGTAATAAAAGAAATCCTTGATTTGCAGGGCGCCGACAATCATTGACAAAATTGCAATTGCATACATGAGATAAATTGAGCCGGCTTTCAGGGCAATTGCAAATGTATTAAACAATTGGACAAGGACAAGTCCATAAAATAAGTATCCGATATAAACAGCGAGCACAAAAGCCAATCCGGAGAATAATAATTTTTTTCTCTTATCCGGATTTTGAATCATGATTGTAACAAGAACGAGCACAAGCATTGCTATCTGGCATGGATTAACAGAATTGACAAGCGCCAGCGAGGTTATTTTTGCAATGCTTAATGCATCAACCATCTTATGAATCAACAACCAGTCAATCTTTTTAATTCATCAACTGATTGCACGCCTGCATATTTTGTTCCGTTTACAATCCACGTCGGTGTTTCTGTAATTCCAAGCGAATTGCATAATGAAATATTGTAATCGCATTCTGTTATATTAAGATATTTTACATTATCACCGAACATATCTTTCTGCTGCCTGCAATAATGACAGGTTGTCTGCGAATACATTGCAGAATTTTTTCCTATGCATTGCGCTAATTCTGGAGAAACATTTGTGTTCGGCCTTGTTTGCAGGTAAATCACAATTCCTGCAATTATAATGACAATTGCAATTATGAGCCATGTTGCCAAATTCTTTTTAGGCATATTTGATGAAATAAGAATAAGAATTTAAACATTATGATGACTAGTTTCCTTCTTCTTTCTGTATCCAATTTCTAAAATATCCTTGGTAAGCTCTTCCTTTTTTCTTCATTGGTTTCGGATCCTCTAACACAATCCCCTGCCCTGCAAAAAGAGAATATTGTCTTTGATGTTCATTTTTATGGTAATCAGCGGGCGTATAGTCATCACAAATTTTTCTGAAAAAGCAATAGTTGCATTGTGCTCCCTTGTTTGCATCAAATTCTTTTCTTCTTAATGCGCCCAAACCAATTTGAATTGATTCAACAGCGTCGTCAAAATCGTGCCTTGTCCGCCTTGAGGGATAAAATTTGCTGGTTGTTCTTACAATGCCATTTTCTTTTCTTGGAAAAATATCATTCAACCCAACTGTCAATATGCGCAAATATTCATCCAATCTTATTCCGTTATATTCGGGAAAAATATCAGAAATAATAGTGTATTTGTGATTTAATGCTTCAAATAAAACAATGGCATTGAATGTTAATTGCATGTTTTTTTGCACGAAATATGAAATTTCGTCGGGATTTGGGCTCTCAATCCTCTCGGGTCCTGATTTGTGATCCATTATTACAATTCCTTTTCCGTCCAAACCTTTTTTTAATCCATCAATTCTTGAAAATAACTTGAATCCTTTATATTCAACTTCTATAGGAAGTTCAACTTTTATTGGAGGCCAATTCATTTCACTTTCATAGGCAATTCCTGCGGTTTGCCTTATTCTTTCAATCAAACTTTTTGCATAGCCATGCCCATCATAAACTGTCCACTCTATTGGTTTTCCATTTTGTGCAACTCCTGTTCTTGCAAAATTAAATTTCCAATTCCCGACTGCAATATTCTCGCAGGTTTTTTTATCTTTATAGCCCGGAATTAAATGTCCTGATGTTCGCTCTCTAACCCACATGTTTTCAATTATCTTGTGCATAAGAGTCCCAATTGCAACATTGACGGGAACAGAATAAGAAGCATGAAGAACATAATTGAACCAATATTTTTTATGGCAAGAAGACAGCACGCTGAAACGCGTCGGGCTCATCTGCGGATTCTCATCAACTTTCAAAAACTCTCTTTCAATTTCCATAAAAATAAATTATTTTAAGCAATTAAAATTTATTTAATAACTCCTTTAATATGAGGCATTTGTCTCTCGATAAATTCGATGATTTTTGATTTATGCTCTGTATTCAATGAATATGCCTCAAATTTTGGTTTTCTATGTATAATTATCCAACTTTTTTGAGAAAGATTCTTGATAATTCCTTTTAAATTCTGAAATCTTTTGAAATGTTCTTCTCTATCATAACTAGCGTTCCAATTTCCTTTTCTTGCAAGTTTAAACATAAATTGTGCCTCTTCTAATTCTGAATTCATTAAGCAATAAAATTTAATCTAAATTTTAAATGTTTCTATAATTGAAAAGATATATAACATATAGAAATATTTATAAAGTAATCAGCAATCATTTATGAATAAACAGAAAATAAGAAAGAATGAAAGAAAAAGAAAACAAATCTTTATTTTTGAAACATTTTGGAGATACTCCCCAGCTTAGAGTTATAGATTTTTTGATAGATAACCATTTCTTTGATTTTCCTATAACTGAAATTGCAAGAGGCAGTAATGTTAGCTATAACTCTATAACTAAGTTCATTAACATTTTTATTGACTCGGGATTTTTAATTAAAACCAGAAAAGTAGGCAAATCAGATTACTATCAATTGAATCTTAACAATCCTTTTGCTCAAAATCTTTTAAAACTTGATTGGAGTTTGGTCAGAGGCAAGTCAATAGAAAAGAAAGGTTTAATTTCAGCTTAATTTTATTGGAAAAAATTGAGATAACCGTCACTAATCATCTCCAATCAGTGTCCATTCCTCAGCCGATAATTTCTACTCAGTTGTTGTCTCCAATTCTATGACCTTTCAATCGCCAACAACCTCGCCCCAGCCAATCAATCGCCAGTGGTTGCTAAAATTTCGTGCAATTCCGACATTATCTCCTTTAAGGGATATTACAGGAATATTCAGGGACAGCTCAATTTCGTGCCCCTTTATTCTCTCAACAATTCCAACAGTTATCGTCGTGTTAATGCTAAGCATCAGCATCTCTTTTGTTTTTATCGGCTCAACTTCCTGCTTTCCGCTGATTCCCAAAACTTCTTTGAACAGGGAATAATTTATTCTCAGATTATATTTTATCTCGGGAAGAATGCCTTTCCTCGAAACAAGGCAGCCCGTCAATGCATCGGCTTTTGTTAATGAAGGATCCAAGCTGGTTTCAATTGAAATGCTCGAGCCGGGAAATACTTTTTCAACTTCCTGTTCTCCCCGATGCAAAGAGACAATTTTTGTAATTAGGGTCTGATATGCCCGTTGATTCGCTTTCTTAATGCTTAAGCCCGGTTTTATTTCAATCTCATCGCCTACCTTCAATTCTCCTTTTTTTAAAATTCCCCCGAGAACCCCGCCTTTCATATTTTTAATTTCAATTCCGGGACGATTAACATCAAAGCTTCTTGCAACAAGAAAAATCGGTGCAGAAACAATATCTCTTTCCGGAATCTCAAATTTGCAAATCTCTTCAAGTATTTTGTCAAGATTAATTTCCTGCTGGGCAGATACAGGAATTATCGGCGCATTTTCAACAGCGGTTCCTTTCAAAAAATTTTCAATCTCCCGATAATTTTCAATCGCCTGCTCTCTTGAAACAAGGTCAATCTTGTTTTGCACAACAATCAAATTTTTTATTTTCTTTGCGAGCAAAACCATAAAGTGTTCTCTTGTCTGAGGCTTTATTCCTTCGTTTGCAGCAATGACAAGAATCGCTCCGTCGATAATTGCAGCGCCGGACAACATAGTAGCCATCAACATTTCATGCCCTGGCGCATCAATAAAGCTCACATATCTTACCGGCTTTCCTTTTTTCTGGGTGTTATATTTTCCGTTATCGCCATAAATAACAGCGTCGGCGTATCCCAGCTTTATTGTAATTCCCCTCTTCAATTCCTCTGAATGAGTGTCGGTAGTCTTCCCAGTAAGTTTTTTTAGCAAAGTTGTTTTTCCGTGGTCGATGTGCCCCACAACGCCGATGTTCAATGATGGCAAATTTTCTATTTCTTTATTCATCAAAATTTAACAAAAAGTTCATTAAAAAAGATTTTGGTATAAGGCAATAAATAAACTATCCAAAAATAGCTTTGAATAAATTCTTGAAGAAATTTATAATCGCTGTTATTAGATTAAATCCCTCAGGAGCAGAGGGGGCGCTTGGATTAGTAGTTATATTAGTGTTATTTGCCGGCTTAACATTTGTTGGGGTAGTTGAAGCAGGAGTAATACCTGGTCCGGGATATCCAAGACCATAATAATTAGCACTGCCTGTTCCAATATTCCCTGCAAAATCTGTGGCAGAACATCCATAACTATATGTACCTGGTCCGACAACAGTTATTATAGAAGAATTAGTCAATGTTGAAGAATTATAACCGCCTGTTGCGGAGCATGAGCACGTGACAGTTTGTCCTGGAGAAACCATAAGAGGGTAACAAGAACCGCCTACAACAGGTGCAACAGTGTCAAGAGTAATTACAAACGTTTGATTAAATATATTATTGGTTGTATCATTCGTAAAAATATTAGCATAATAAATCCCATTAGGCAAACCTATTGTATTCATCGACTGAATCACACTCTTTTGATTAACTGATGAATTAGTTGTACTATTAACTAAAAATGTTGAATTAAGAACAGAAGAATTATACAAACTAATTGAAATCCAGCTTATATTACTTGATATCTTTGTCGTACTAATGTTCAAAGAGATAAAAGTTTGAGAGAGATTTGAATTATTTGTCAAACCAGTAACAGAAGGAGCTGAAGCGCTTATCGTTGTCAAGCCAGATGTGTATGGCAAAGTATCAAAAGTTACATTCGCCCCTGCAGAAATTGCAGTAATATTTGCTCCAAATGTAAAGTTATCTGTTGCGCTTGAACTTAAAGTATAATTCAAAGTAAAGTTTGTGGCTGCTGTAATGGTTGCACTAATAGGTATGACTAAAGGAAAAGAAACCCCCGATGTATTGAAATAAACATTTGCGCCTTGTATCAGCGTAACATTTGAAATATTTCCTGATGAGGCTGTTCCTATAAGATTTACTGTAATGCTTGTCAGAACATTGTTTGTTGTTCCTGCATTAGAAACATTAAAAATCAAAAGGCTTGCATTTGTTCCATTTCCTGCTGTGGAAGGAGCGACATTGTAGGAAATTGCAAATAAAAATCCCAATAAAAAAATTAAACTTACAGCTAATAAAATTCCGAGAACAAATTTCTTATCACTTCTTTTCATTTTATTTTTATAAGATATATATATATATAAACTTTTTCTTTAAGTTAAGAGTTTGTATAATCTCTTTTTCTTGCTGACTCAAGAATGATCAAAATTATG
>CAYXOE010000010.1:17136-21630 GCA_964466855.1 Candidatus Woesearchaeota archaeon | reverse complement strand
AAATAATTCAAAAGATATAAAAAGCAGCGAAAATGTCTGGAATTTGAATAAAATTGCAACATACGGATTCATCGCATTCAGCATTCTGATTGTGATTTTATTTCTGATAAAATTCAGAAAGCGAAAAACAGAATTTGAAACATGAGAGACAAAATAAGGGCGTTGATGGTTTTGGAAATAATCGGAAAACCGCCGCAATATCTGGTTGAAAGTTTGGAAAATATAATAAGACAAATGGGAAATGAACCCGGGGTTGCTGTAAAAAATAAGGAAATAAAAGAGCCGAAAAAAATGGAAGAAAAAGCAGGAATTGCAATACCTGCAAAAGGCGAATTAAAAATTGAAGAACAGCAATTTTACGTCAGCTTCGGGGAAATTGATGTTGAAGTTGACAATTTGTTGTCTCTTATTATGCTCATGTTCAAATATATGCCTGCACATATTGAAATCTTTTCGCCCGAAAATCTTGCTGTCTCAAATTTTGAGCTGAATGATGCATTGAATGATTTGATTCTGCGCCTTCACAAATACGATGAGGTCGCGAGAATTTTGCAGAATGAATATGCAAAACTTCAAACGAAATTAATGGCGATTGAAGAATCCAAAACCAAAAAAGACGAAAAGAATAAAGCTAAATCAAAGAAAAAGAAAAAATGAGCACAATAGATGCAATAAGAACAAGTTATGCAATAATGACAAATGGATTTGATTTCGTAATGAGGGGGCTAAATGCCGGAAAGCGTTCCAAAGAATCTGTTGACGCGGAAATTGAAATGCAAAGAGAAGAAGAAAAGAAAAAAATAATTCCCATATATGATTCCCGAAAGAAAATAATTGATTATCATAAAGAGCATGCAGAATATTTAGGATATCAAAATATTAATATTATATTATAATTATTTTTTCTTTTTCGCAAAATCAAGCAAATTGAAGGGACGCTTTGCTTTTACATATCTTTTTAATACCAAGAAAACGACAAGAAGGATTATTATTGCCGCAATTGTCCAGCCGAGAATTATTCTGCCGGAATTATTTTGTTTTGCCTGGCATGTCCCGATGCAGCATTTTCCATCTTCTGCATTTTGAGCGGTGCCGCTGCATGTTTGATTATCGCTGCAAAATATGCCTTTAAGCTGGCTGCATGTCTCAAATAATGTAACCTTTGGCTGCCCAACATGGCTCCCTGAAAAATTAAGCGTCATCTCAAAATAAGCTGTTGCATTCGGCGACATTGCAATTATCTGCCCTTCAAGAAAATTATCAGAAGAACTGGAAGTGACATTAATGGGAATCTGCATTGTTGAATTGCTTTCCAGATTTGCAGAATTTTGAATTTCAACATAAGGTTTGATATTATCCGAAACAGATAAAGATACTGTTTGGGCAATTGAACTATACAAGTACAAAAAATAAGAGAGATTCGAATTTGTTGACATTGAGACATTTGCATCTGGGGGGCTGAATTCCAGAATCGGTCTGAAAGTTTCTTCAAGTGATGAATTTGCAGGAACAAAAACAGGAGCGGAATAATAAGTATTGTTTGTTTTCAGAATTGCATAATATAATTGATTTTGCGAAGATTGGTTTACCAAAAATGAAATCTGCTTTATTTGTCCGGGAGAAAGAATTGTTGAAGTTGCAGAACCAGAATTTCCGAATATGGAAGAAAAGAAATTTGTGCCATTAGCTGACGAATTTATTAAATAGGAATTTATGGTAATTAAATTTGCGGCAAGATTTTGCGCACTGATTGTGAAACCATCGGTTGACTCTACAATGCCGGGATTTATTGAAAAATCCGCTGACAAATTTGTGATTGTAAAATTTTGAATAATATAATCATTTTTTGTTAATCCCGATTCAATATAGCTGATGCCATATACAACAAGCGAATAATTTCCAGGAGACTTTCCTGACAATTGCCCATAAACATAAAATAAATCTCCAAATTTTTGAACAGTTGGGATAAATGAAATTCTGAATGCAGGACTTACCGGTCCATTATATAAATTAATATTGGATGGTTGAATCTTATTAACAAAATTCCCGGAAATTTGCGCAATCAATGTTTCTCCCTGGCTGTAATTAGTTTTCATATTGACTTGAACAGCAGAAATTAATGGGACAAGAAACAAAATAAAAATTATCACCCAGCTTTTTTTCATGAATAAGAAAGAAGAAGCAAGATTAAAAAGATTTTGTTATCAAAATTTATTTCCCAATTTCCCGAAGCTTTTTGAGAACATCATTTACTTCAGAAGGCCTTTGCTGCCGTTTTGGAACTGGCGGGGGCAATGGACGCCGCTGGAAAGTTATTGGAGGGCGGGGAGGGAATGGCGGCCTTGGCGGCAATCCCGGCTGCGCTTTTCCACCGCCCTTGAATTTTGATTTTAACCTGAATGTCATGACACTTAATTTTTTTCTGAAAATTATTCCGACAAGAGACAATGCAATAACAACTGCCAATATCCATATCCAAACACTTCCTTGATTTTGTTGCTGCTGAACGCAGCATAATTCATTTCCCAATGCGCAAGTATTTGATGAAGGCTGTTCACTTGGATAACATGAACTTCTGCATATTCCCCCTGACAATTCACAATTGCTTGGAGTGAGAACAGCACTTGTGCAAGTCCCTATGCAGCATGTTTGTCCTGATGAAACATCAGACGCACTTGTAGTCGTTCCGGAACAGGATTGCCCTGAAGAACATATTGTCCCGCTCTGTGATGAACAAGAAGGTGTTGTGATATTCTTGCTGCAACAAATATTCAATGAATTTGGACAAGTATAGCTCTGAAGAATGCTCCCTCCAACCTGATTGCAATTCACGCCGGATATGCAATATTTTCCTGATGAAACACAATCTGTCGTCGCTGTCCGCTGGACTTTTGAACCTGATATAGAATAAAGGATAAATGCCGTATCTACAATATTCCCTGAATTCCAGCATCCGTTCTGATCCTGAACAGACATAAGCCAATCAACAGCATTTGTCTTTTCGGGGCCATTTTGTCCTTGAAGGGGGAGAAGAGCAAGAGCTGTGTCATAGTATGGCCCGTACGAGCTTCCCACATCCCAATAACTTTGCCCATTGACTGTTTTTTGCTGAGAAAGAAGAGAATTCAAATAATCCGGAGAATTAGTTAGGAGGTAAAGGAATGAATATGGGAGATATTGAATATTTGAAGCATCTTTTGCAAAAACTGTCAGATAGGGAATAAATTGCGAAATATCATTCCCCAACGAGTTAAGTGCGAGAGCTGACCACAAGGTTGCCTCGTAATTGCAGCTTCCAGAACCAAAACAGGAAGAATTAATTGAATCTATTATTTTACTTCCTGATGGAGCAGAATTTGAAGAACTTGAAACATAAATTGTCGGATAATTCAGGTCATCCTGCCTCTGATATAATTTAGTCGTTGTGAATGCCTGATTACATGACACATTAAATTGCGTCCCGTAGCAATTTGGAGAAACAGAAAACCAATAGCCGTTGGGAGACACAGAAAAGCAGTTCCCGGCTGCGCTTGATATTGACTTGTCGGCGTTGAGATTTATTGTATATGAACTTCCCGAATAAGAAACAGAACACGTCGCATTTGAATTAGTATTTATCTGCAAGAACCAATTTATGTCAGATGTTTTTATCTGTTTTGTTGAAAGCCATGCCTCTGAACTTGAAGTTGGAAGCCCTGAATTGCGGAGGGCCAGCATTGCCTGAGCTGTTGTTTTAATGTCGCATGAACCTGACGGCCAGCATCCATTATTTGAACTTCCTGCAATCAAGCTTGTGCATTTTCCATTTGCAAGAGATGCAAAAATCTGTTCGTTAAGAGAGGCTGATGAACAGTCACCAACTTGTGTGTTAAGACAAGAAAATCCCTTGTTGATTTGCGTGTCATTGGCTTGTGCAGAAATTAATGGGAATAAAAATAATATTAGCAGAGACAATATAAACACGCTCTTTTTCATTATTAAGCCAGCCAATTAAACTTTTTAAATTATTTTATTTTCTTTTTCCAAGAATTTGAAATTTTTCTTAACCATATAGTTCACAGGATTTTTCAAAGTTATTTCCTCGTTGGTCGGAATTATTCCGATCCCTTTGTAATAATCCTTGTCATAATTCGGCGGAAGAACAGGAGACTTTCTGAAACTCCAGAGAAGCTGAGTTTTAATATATCCTTCCATAAGCTGCGGCAAATTTTTTTTATTCCATTCAAAAATTCTTTTTTCAATTTCTTCCCTGTCCATGTTGATGAATCTGAAAAAATTTATCAAAATGAAAAGCGCTCTTTTCTTGCCGTCTTTCAATCCCTGCAAAATTTTCTGGATTGCAGGAGGGAAACTTGTTTCTGAAAGCTTTTCAAACTTTATCGTCTTGAATGGCATCCCGTTTTCATTTTTTATTTCTTTTTTATTTTGCCCTGCTGTATCCTCTTTTCCCTTGAACCAATCCAATGCTTCCATGAATAATCTTGATGCTTCGCC
>CAYXOE010000010.1:4736-17036 GCA_964466855.1 Candidatus Woesearchaeota archaeon | reverse complement strand
CCTCTTTTCCCTTGAACCAATCCAATGCTTCCATGAATAATCTTGATGCTTCGCCGTCTTTTGAATTTGGCAAAAAATTTCTGATTTTCACTTTCATAGGATTCGCATCTATCAATTGAAAATTTGCCAGTTCATTTTCATTCAGAACAATGCTTGCCAAAGCTGTTTTTTCATGGAGAGAATAAGGCATCCTGAAAAGATGGCGGGGGGACACGAGGATTAAATCCGGCATGACTTCTTCTGAAACCTGAAAATCCCTGATATATTTATTTGGTTTTGATAATTCAGTTATTCTGGAAATTAATTCTTTTTTTGTATGCTCTGTAATAAATTGCGTCACAATCCTCGCCCATTGCGGAAACATGTCTGATGTTTTGATTCCATTGATTTCTTTTGGCAGGGATTTCCAGGAAACAATCAAGTGAAAGCCCTTGCTCCCTGAAAATTTTATGCCTATATTTTTAACGCCGTGAAATTTTAAGAAATTAATTATAACTTGCGATGCGATTTTGCTGTAATCAATATACTTGCTATCGATGTCAATCAGCAAATCCCAGCCTATTCGCAATTCATTCAGCTGTTTTTCAGACATTCCTGTTTCAACCTTCAATGGGTCTTTCCAAAGTTCTTCTGAACAATGAAAAGATGTCGCGCCTTTTTTTACAAGCTCAAAAATATCATTTTGATACTGAAAAGCATCGGGGCGTTTTCCAAAACCTTCAAAATATCTCGGGCAAATTTCCCTGTTTATAGAAAAGGAAAAAATTGCTTCCTGAATTTCAGGCTTTGAATAATACATTTGGGTAATTTTTCTGATTCTTTGCTCTTTCAGGCTCTGTTTTTCTTCCGTGCCGTCATTTTCAGCCATGAATTTTGTAATAAGCAAATCTTTATATAATTACTCTATTCTTTAAAACAACAATACTTAAAAGCAGAACCTATTTTCTAAAACAAGGCGGTTCAGCACCTCCCATTGATTAAAATGATAGTAAAGCTTGATAATCCCCTAATCATGATTCGGGCGATTGATGTAATCTCAGAACTCGTGACAGAAGTAAGAATGAGAGTAAACGAAAATGGCATAAGCATTACAGCCATAGACCCTGCAAATGTTGCAATGGTCGGATTGATAATCCCAAGAAATTCTTTTTCGCAATTTGAAACCGGACCGGAAGTTCTGGGAATAAACCTTGATAATCTTAAGAGAATTTTAAGAAGATGCAGTTCCGGAAGTTCATTGACATTTGAAAAGAGAGGAAATTTGCTTGCAATACAGATCCAAGACAGGATAAGAAGAAATTTTACCTTAAGTCTAATTGATGTTGAAAGAGAAGAAAAAGAAATACCCAACCTGAAATTTACTTCTGCAGTGAAAATGAATTCTGTTGATTTTGTTGATTCCATTGAAGACTGTTCTGTTGTTGCTGATGCATGTTCTTTCTTACTAAAGGAAAATAATTTCATAATTGAAGCAAAAGGATTAAATTCTGCGCGCTCTGAATTTTCAGGCGATGAAGCAGAAATAACCTCTGAAGTTCCAAGCTGCAAGTCAAGATACAGCCTGGAATATCTGCAAAAATTTGCAAAGGGCTCAAAGCTTTTTGAAAAAACAATTTTGAAATTTTCAGAAGACCACCCATTGCGAATGGATTTGAAATCAATAGCTCTTGAATTGAGTTTTATTCTTGCACCGAGAGTTGAAACAGTTGATTAGAAGAACCACCTGCGGGTTCCTCACCTCCTGCACCCGACAGGAAGTCGATTAGCTGCCATGGTTTTTACAAATGTAAATGATTGAATGAAATGAATAAGTGAATTATCAAAACTCCGAAGAATTTTTAAATAATATTAACATCTAAATCTTATGAATAAAAAAAGGGGGGTTAATTTTTTTAATTTTAATCCGAGGGTTCACAGACGGGGACAAGTAACAATCTTCATTATTCTTGGACTAATAATCGTCGGCACGGCTGCACTTGTTTATTTTTTGTATCCGACGATAAAATCAACATTCATTGGAATAACAGACCCGCAGGGCTTCATCCAAAGTTGCGTGCAGGATAACATAGCAAGCACTATCAGAAATTTATCTGTACAGGGGGGGGCAATATCTCCTAAAAATTATTTTCCGTATTATAATGATTGGAGCGATTTGAATAATGGCAACCAATTAAAAAAAATCTATGGAGCAGGGCTATACCGCGTCGAGTATCTCTGTTATGTAAATCAATATTATCTCCCATGTGTGATGCAACAACCTCTATTGCAAGCATATATAGAAAATGAAATTAAAAATAAGGTTCAGCAAACAGCTGATTCTTGTTTCAGTAATTTGCAGAAGAATTATAAGAATAGGGGATTTTCTGTTGATTCTATAAAAGGAAATACTTTTGTTGACATTCTTCCTTCAAGAGTTGTTATAACTTTTAATAATAAATTAACTCTAACAAAAGATACAACACAAAGATATGAAAACTTTACGGTGTTGATTAACAGCGATTTTTATGATTTAATAAGCATTGCTTCAAACATTTTAAATTGGGAGACTGTTTATGGAAATGCACCAGTTCAGAATTACATGATTTATTATCCTAATCTTGTTGTTCAACAAAATATGGTTGGAGCATCAAATGATCCAAACTTAAATGGAAGAAACAGCGACGGTACGAAAGTATATGTATTAACAGATTTAAATACACAGGAAGTATTTCAATTTGCAACAAGAGGTTGGGTGCTTCCTCCAGGAGCAGGATATAAAGCCGCATGAAAAGTAAAAATTTAATTATTGGAATTTTAATATTAACAATTATTACAATAGTTTTACAAAGTAATTTTGTTATTTCTGCAGGACAATCAACAGTTTGTGCACAATACACAAAATATGGAGCATCATGCCAGAATGTTCCAGCAGATCAAGCAGATACGAGTAATGGCTACCAAATATGGCAGAGTTCATGCCAATCAACAGATATTTGTCAAAAAGGAATTTGTGTTTCTTCTCAAGGAGGCTCATGTACTCCAAACTCCCCGCAAGCAACATGCAATTCATCTGGGGGGGGAATATGGTACAGCAGTTCAAATCCTTCTGATGTAAGTACTGTTCCTATATGTCAATCAGGATGCTGTTTTATAGGAGATCAGGTCTCATTCACGACTCAGGCAAGATGCAAAAGTTTCTCTACATCATATGGGATAAATACAACTTTTGATAAAAGCATAAATGATCCATTAGTATGCGCAGCAAGTGCATATCCACAGGCAAAAGGCGCATGCGTCTATGATCCTAGCAATGGGCGAACATGTAAATTTACAACACGACAGGATTGTAAAAAAATAAGTTCTTCAACATTCCGTCAGGATTTCTTGTGTACAAATCCGGACCTTGGAACAAATTGTGCAATTCAACAAAAAACAACTTGTATTAAGACATCATCTTCAGTTTATTTTACAGATAGTTGCGGGAATCAGGCAAATATTTACAATGCGAATAAAATCAATGATATAAAATATTGGAGTTATGTTGCCGATTCAGAGATAGGCAAACAAAATGGCGTAACAGTTGATATTGGAGATGGTTCAAATACAGAATCCTCAACAAATGGATATTGCAGTTACAGTAATGAAAGCATATGCCGGCCATATGACAAGAATATAGATACAGCTGCACCAACTTATGGAAATAATATTTGCAGAAGTGTAAATTGCAATTCGCCAACAAATTTATGGGGGCAATTATTTAAAAGCACTTATGGCAGAACTCCTGCAAACGGAGAAAGCTGGTGTGGATTAGAAACTGCAACAAGTGTTTCATTAACTAAAGGAAATCAGGGTGCTAGTGGAGATTTCTCAAATTATAATAAAGCTGGAAATGTTCCTGGGAGCACAGAAGTCTTATTTACATGCACAAACGGGCAGATAACAAACCAACTAGAGCCAGATGGACCATATAGAAATAAAATTTGCGTGCAAAATGTAACCTCAAATGGACGTGTATCTGCGGGATTTATTGCCAATCGATGGGCAGATTGTTTTATACAGAATAGCAGCAAAGAGTGTAAAAATACAGTTTTAAGAGATTGTCAATGGATAGTTGGAGCGAGCACATCAAAAGATGATTTAGGGAATCCTTTAGTATGGGATCAGGGACAAGATTTGCTTGTTCCAAGAAATGATCAAAAACAGCCATTAGGAGATACTATATTTGATACAAGATCGGAAGCATCATGCGTCCCAAAATATCCAGCTGCATTTGATACAACAACTACAAATACATGTGGAGTTGCAAGCAGGGTTTGCTATGTTAATTATACACAAGCCCCACAGGAATCCATTACCAGTTTTTGGAGAGTTGATACTTCAAATGAAGGAGTATTCAATGCAGGTTCTGATGGGCGTATTTCACCAGCATGGATAACTCCTCGTATTACATGTTTAGGTGATTATAATGATAATAATGGAGGAAAGCCATCTATTAATTCAGATTGGCAGAAGAGGTTATCCAATCTTTGCCAAGCACAAGGAGATTGTGGAATAAGCGTAAATTATGTTAATACGCAAGGTGCAAATGCAATTAATGATATATTTAGTGTTGTAATGGGTAATTCTACCGGAACAAAAATTGGTTAATGGCAAAAAGAAAACAAAAAATAGAGGGAATGGCTTTAAGCCAAATAATTGTTCTTTTAATTGGGACTATTGCATTTGCTTATTTAATGGGACAGATAGGAATTGTTGGTGCACAAATAGAAGAATCTCTCCCTCAAGGTGTAAATCTCTTTCCTTCTAGTATTGTTGATATCCCCGGAGCAGGTATTAATCTTCCTGCAATGCCCTCACCATTTCCCCTGGCTACAAATCCCCTCAATTTAAATCCCTTTGGTTTAAATCCAAATCTTTTCTCAGCAGGTCCTCCTGTTACACCTGCATCTCCTCCACCAATACCTGAAATAGGGAGGGGTCCGTTGGGTTTTGTTGGAGATTGGTTAAATTCAATAGGTTCTGGACCATTATTAGCTAATATTGGCGAGATAGTTGCGTCAGCTGCTGTTGCTGCAGCTGTATATATTGGCTTATCCTTTCTTGAAGATAAGCTAGGAATACAACAGGGATCTGTTGGAGATTATTGGTATGGGCTTGCACAATTTGGTACAACAGCATTCACATTTGGGGCACTATCCGCCCCAGCTTTAAGCAGTATTTTCCAAGTCGGTATTTCAGGATTAACGGCAGGAGGGATAATGCTTATACCTGCAATAATAGCATATTTGGCATTTTTCAAACATACAAAACAAAATGCGGCAGCTGTTTCTTGCATTCCATGGCGGGTCCCTAAAGGAGGAAATGCCTGCGGAGAATGCGGACAAAATGGATTGCGTTGCACAAATTATCAATGTACAAGCTTAGGACAAGGATGCAAATTATTACCTTCCACAAGCGGCAAACCTGTTTGTACATGGATAGATGAAAGAGATATTACTCCCCCGACAATTACTTTCATGAATGAAGTGCTTCCTGCAGGATATACAACTACTCCTTTAAGTTCAACATATCCGGGGGGCACTGGTGTTTTAATCCAATCAGATAAAAATGGAGGTAAAATTCCTCCAGGAACAATATTGAATATTGGAATAAAAACTGATAAAATTTCTGATTGCAAATATGATACTGTATTAGGTGACAATTTTACAACAATGAGTTCTGTACTGACCGGGGGAATAGATGGAACAGAAGATTTAAATGGATTTAATCACACAATAAGCATCCCAATTTTCCAGCCAGCACAAAGCGGCGGAACTTCTGTTCAGACAAGCGGACAGGTTGATTATTATTTCAGATGTGAAAATGCGAACGGTTTTGCTGATGTTAACGCGTTTGACGTGCAATTTGTTGTAGATTCTGCTCCTGATAAAACTGCCCCAGAAATTGTTGGTACAAATATATTGAGCGGGTCACCAGTACCATTTGGGACAACATCAGCAAATATTAAAGTTTATGTAAGAGATCAATCTGGAGTTAGCGGATGCCAATGGAGTCGCAATAATTATGCTTATGGGAGCATGGAAAATAATATGACTTGCAGTAATACTATAAATCTCCAGGGAGTATATGCTGGAACATTTACATGTTTGGCTAATTTAACTGGAATAAAGGACAGAGTAGAAAATGATTTTTATTTTGCATGCAACGATACAGTTGGAAATGTGGCCCAAGCACTTCAATATAGTTTAAGGGGAACTCAACCATTAGTTATAAGTTCTGTAAATCCAATTAATGGAAGTACAATACAAGATTCAACACAGAACGTCAAAGTAACATTAAATGTCCAAACAACAGCCGGCTCTGACCAAGGGCAAGCGACTTGTTCTTGGAGTCCAAGTGGTAATCCCGGAACTTATTTTGATTTCATTAATACTAATTCATATCAAAGTACGCATAATTTATCCCTCTATGCTGGTTCTTATAATTATTATATAAAATGTGTTGATCCCGGAGGAAATGCAGCTTATTCATCTACGAAGTTCAATGTGCAATCAGTGACAACACCCCCTAACGTTGTCAGGGCGTCACGTGATGGTACAAACTTAAACATTCAGACAAATATACAATCAACATGTGTTTACGATGTTATCGACTGTACATATCCATTTAATGAGGGAACCTCAATGACAACAACGAACGGGCTCACTCATTCAACAAGCTGGGTTGCAGGGAGAACATATTACATAAAATGCAAAGATAACTTTGAAAATCAGCCAGACCCTAACAGCTGCAGCATTGTATTAAGCCCTTCATCTGTTTGATTATGGAATCAAATCAGCTCGGGATACAAAAAATTCTAAAAGATTTTGGATATAATACAAAAATTATTGAAATGGCTGATTCAACGAGGACATCTGCAGATGCTGCTAAAGTAATAAGATGTGACATTTCACAAATTGCAAAATCAATCTTATTTAAAGAAAAAAGCGGAAAACCCGTTTTGGTGATTGCAAGCGGCTCAAATAGAATAAATGAAAAAATAATTGAGAGGGAAATAGGAGAAAAAGTTATAAAAGCCGATGCAAATTTTGTGAGAGATAAAACAGGATTCTCCATCGGAGGCGTTCCGCCTTTTGGGCATAGAGAAAAAATCCAAACATTCATAGATAAAGATTTAATGAAATATGATAATGTATGGGGAGCTGCTGGAACGTCAAATTCTGTATTCAGCATTAATCCAAAGCACCTTCCTGAATTAACTATGGGAAAAATTATTTCTGTTAATTGAAAACTTTATAAGTTTGAAATTATTAATTCCATAATGAATAAAAAAAGAGGACAATTGCATCTTTCATTCGGGATGATTTTTTCAATTATATTAATAATAATTTTTATTGCATTTGCATTTTATGCCATACAAAAATTTCTTGATTTGCAGAACAGCATAAAAATAAACACTTTTTATGATACATTGCAAAATGATGTCAATACTGTCTGGAATTCTGCACAAGCGACATCAGGAAAATCTTATATTTTGCCCACATATATAAAAAAAATCTGCTTTACAAATGCAGGAAATCAAAATTTAATTATTTATGGCGATAACAACCGCCCTTCGGGAAGCCATAATATTGACAACATTAATTCAACGCAATCCTGCTTCGATGTTGTCAATGGAAAAGCCGCGTTCACTCTCCAGAAAACTTTCACAGATACTCTCGTAACAATAAAATAAAATGAGCAGAACCACCTGCGGGTTTCCGCACCTCCTGCATCCCGACGGCAAGAAATCGTCGAAAGTAAGAAAAAAGCTGAAAATAAATTCCCGCGGATTTTTGGAAATCTCTTTTGCATGGCTTTTTGCAATAATAGCGGGCGCCATTATTCTGGCAATTGCAATTTTTGCAGCAACCAAAGTAATAAATTTAGGACAGACGGCAACGAGCGCTGAAGCACAAAACCAGATCGCGGTCCTGCTCAATCCTCTTGAAACAAGTTTTCAGTCAGGGCAGATTACTTCCATAAGCGTATCCACTCCGACGAGAATTTACAATCAATGCGACCAGACCGGTATTTTCGGAAACCAAATAATCAGCACATCGCAGAAAAGTTTTGGAAAGTGGTCAGTGCCTGCAAGCGGCGCTGCATTCCAGAACAAATACATTTTTTCAAACTCTGTTGTAGAGGGACAAATATTTTATTTATTCTCAAAGCCCTTTGATTTTCCATTCAAAGTTTCTGATGTAATCTACATGACTTCCTCTGATACAAGATATTGTTTTGTAAGCCCGCCCGAAAATATTTTGGATGAATTATCAAAATTAAAAGAAAAAAATTTTATTATCGAGAATGAAACGAACTTGTGCGGGGGGGCTGTAAAAATTTGTTTTAACGGAGAGGGATGCGATGTAAATGTTGATTATACAAAAGGCATTGTGAGCAAAGGAACAAACAGTTCTGTAAATTTTTATGGAGATGCTTTAATGTATGCAGCAATTTTTTCAGACAAAGGTATTTATGAGTGCCAGCTGAAAAGACTTATGGGAAGAGAAACGCAGCTTTCTTCATTATATATTGATAAAGCCAACACTATCGACCAGATAGGATGTGCCACAACCCTTGTCCCTGATTTGACTCAGCTGAATAATTTAGCAGGTTCATTCAAAAATTCAGTGGATTTGAACAATTTAATTCCGACGGCAAATAAATTACAGCAGGACAATGATCAAGCAATTTGCAAGTTATAGCGCTCATAGACATTCGCGCGGGCAGCTTAAAATTCAGCAGATGATGATAATGCTGCTGGCAGTGACTTTATTTTTTGTAATAGTCGGGATGCTCGTCCTCGTAAGCCAGGTCGGAAACTTGAAAGCAAAATCAACAATAATTCAGGCAGACAATGCAAGATTGCTTGTTTCAAAAATTGCAGATTCTCCCGAGTTTGCCTGCGGAGACAGTTTTGGCGCAAAAATGAGTTCATGCATTGATGCTGACAAAGCAATTAATCTGCAGAAAAATATCAGCAAATATGGGTATGGAAACTTTTGGGGAATTGATGGCTTGCAAATAAGAAAAATATATCCTGAAAGCAATGGAGTAATTTGTACCTTCTCCAATTTTCCAAATTGCGATATTTTGAACATTATTCCTTTAAGCAATGGAACAGGCATTTCCAATTTTGTTTCATTATGCGGGTATTATAATATAAACGGGCAGGCATTGGCAAGATGCGATTTAGCCAAAATAATTGTTTTTTACCAAGGAGTATCATGAAATTTATAATTAACAAGAAAGGGCAGGAAGAAATGGTCGGATTTGCATTGATTGTAATAATTGTTGCAATTATCTTATTGATTCTTTTGGGATTCTATTTAAGCAGGCCAAGCAGCCAGAGTGTGAAAAGCTATGAAGCAGAAAGTTTTATGCAATCAATGCTGCAAACAAGCACGAACTGCATTAATTTTTTTGGATATATTAATGTAAAAGATTTGATTTTTGCGTGCAATTCGGGAGATTTATGCAATGGAGAGGATAGCTGTTCTGCTTTGAATTCAACATTGCAAGGAATATTAAAAAATAGCTGGAATGTCAAGCCGGGAAGTTCAATAAAAGGCTATTCATTAAATATAACTTCCAATACAAAAGAAATTGTGTCTTTATCAGCCGGAAACAGAACTTCAAATTCAGAAGGGACCTCACAAAATTATCCGGATTCAAATGGGAATTCTATAAGCATTATATTCAGTGGATATTATTAACCACTACAATTTAACCCAGATATTTAATGTATCTACTACAATTACAGGGCGCAATCTTTTTCTGTTTTTAGATCTTTCTTCTTTTAATTCTATAAATCCGAATTTTTTAAGAATTTTTATATCATCATTCACAGCCTTAAAACTCCTGCCCAACTTTTTGGCAAGCTCATATATAGAAGAGGGATTTTGAGTCTTTATTGCATTCAAAATTCTTGCTTTTTCATTGCTGAATATCTGCCTTAAAGAAGAAACATCTTCTGATTTGTAATTTTTTGAAGCTCCCGGCTTAAAAATGGAAAAAGCCCCCTTTGATTGCACAATTGAAATCTCTTTTATTTTCGCCTTTTCTTTAGCCATTTTAATATAATAGATTTTTATTTATATAATAAAATTATATATTTGTCATTTATATATTTTTTTATAATATATACTAATGCTTAATTTTTTTCATTTACTTAACATAATTGTTTATTTTGTATTTACCGACGAATAGTGTCACAATGTTTATAAATAAAACCTCTAAAATATTCATATTTTACAAAATATGAAAATTCAGCATAGCAAAGTTTTTAAAGAAAAATTAATAGATATATATCAACACCTTTCGGTGTTCTAGTGGGGAATAAAGAAAGATGAAAATGAACGTTTTTAATTTATGTATGCTCACCCAACAAAGTAGTTTTACCCCACAACTCTTTGAACGGATGAATTTGCCTTCGGCAATGGTTTATATTATTGAAAGGAGGTATGATTAAATGAGATTTAACTTTAAGAAAATCGCAGCAATTGGAACAAGCGTTTTGCTTGCTGGTATGACAACTGGATTCGCTGCTGCAGCTGCTTTCCCAGCACCTTTCGTGTCAGGAGGAGCGGCTAATGTAGCAATTGTTTATGGTTCTAATGCAGCAACGTTGGACTATACAGATGCACAGAGCATTCAAAGTGCTTTGGCAGCTTATACATCTCCAAGCGGAGTTGTTGCAACGCCAAGCGGTTCAATACCCTTGGATTTAAATGGACCAAACAAAATCTGGTTGAATACAACGTTGACTACAGCTAAGTCAATCTTTGGAGCAACCGATTTACCAAACGTGCTTGGAAGCACAACTTTCAGTGGTGCGCAAACAGCTACAGTTACTCAATACATATATCTTGGTTCTGGAGTTGTTGGTTCAGGAAGTAACAGTGATAATTCAAACAAAGTTATCTTTGAAAAAATGGCACAGGGAATTTCCCCTGGCGGAAGCGTTGACCCTGTTGCAGGAGTAAGCATAGGCTATTCTCCTAATGCCCCTTTTTATAACATAAGTGTTGGTTTTAGCCAGCCTGTTAACTTTACAGCATCTGCATCACAAGGACAAACCTTAACCTTATTCGGAAGCCAATACATTGTATCATCAAGTACAAGCACTTCAAATGGACTTGTATTGTTTGGCTCTGGTTCAAATCCAACTTTGACACAAGGAGCTACAACATCAGTAACAATTGGCGGACAAAGCTATACAATTGGTTTGGGTTCTGTCAGTACTACTGCTGCACAAGTAAGTGTCAACAATGTTACAGGAAATGTTAATGTTGGTTCAACAACTACCGTTAACGGAGTCAGTATAGGTGTCACAAATGTCTACCCAAGTTCAGGAGTAGCACCTGCATCAGCTACTTTGTTAATAGGAGCAAACCAGATTACATTGGCAAATGCAACACAAGTGCAGACAGGAAATTCAAATACACCTGTTCAGGGAACTTATGTAACTCTTAATGGACCTGTAACCAGTTCTTCTGGGTTTAACATTGCAGTATATGCGCCAAGTGTAATCAATTCTACAATTGCAAAAGGTAATGCATTCATTGATCCTGTATTTGGAACATTCCAAATATCTAATGCAGGATTAAATATCCCTGCAAGCACAAATGTTACAACCGGAAAAGATATAATTAAGGTAGCACCTTCCGGTACAAATGCATTGCAATTGAGTTTGACAGACCTTAACAATTATTCATTAAGCGGCTTTACATATGCTCTTAATAATAGTGGTTACTGGAATTTGTCGTCAATAACTCCAGGATGGCTAATCTATCCTTATGAAATGGCTAACCTTTCATTGAATAGTTATACTTTAACAGGAACAGGTTCTTCAGGACAATTGGAAGGGCACATACTTCAATTACAGCAGATGTCTAATAGCAGTGGTTCAAGCACAACTTATTCGCCTTCAAGCGATTGGGTATCCTTCTATGATGTTCTTTCAGGACAGACATATAAATTTACAGGAACATCTACAGCAGGCATTGCCCAATATGTAATTGATGGAAGACAATACACTGTTAATTTTAACTGGTACAGTTTGACGCAACAAGGTTGGGCTGAATTAAAGTTCCCTTCAGCAGATGAAGGTGGTACAGGAACAGCTGCAACACAGTTTGTTCTTTATCCAACAATTTCCTCTGCAGGAGCTATTGAAACAGGATTATACCAGCCATTGAATTTATCTTTGAATAATTTTGATGGACTTGGAAATAATGTATCATCATTGAATCTTCCAAATGGAAATGGATTCAGCAC
>CAYXOE010000010.1:0-4636 GCA_964466855.1 Candidatus Woesearchaeota archaeon | reverse complement strand
AGTGCTGCTGGACTTATTAATGCTGGTACAAACGCTGGTGTAAATAGAACAATGGTTTATTTGCTTAAACCAGGAACAAACTCACCTATAAATGAACCAGCTGTTGTTGTATTTGAACCAAAAGATAATGCAGGAAACTATAATGCAGTTGTCATTGATTCAACAAACACTCCAAGTGGTACTGCTTCAAATCCTGTCGGTGTATCAAATGTGTACTTCACAGGAAATGCATTCACTAATGCTGGAGCAGGCATACAATTGTTTAGTAATACAAATTACTATCAATTCATGGATTATTGGGGAACAGTTGTAAACCTCGATAAGACAACAACAAGCCAAGCAATTGCAACAGTATATGCGCCTACAGTTCAGGCGTATGAGCAATTATATCTTGGCCCTACAGGTGCATTAACAAGCACTGGAGGAACACAAGCTGGAGCTCCAATTGTAAAAGATTCGCAGATTTCCTCTGTCTACAACAATAATTTGGTTATTGTCGGCGGAAGCTGTATTAATTCAGCTGCTGCTACATTGGTCGGAGGAGCTAAATGCGGACCTGACTGGACAGCTGCAACAAAGGGACCAAATGACCAAGGTGTCGGTCCTAACCAATTCTTAATCCAAAGCTTTAATTCAAACCTTAATGCTGCAGGATTAGTTGCGTTGCTTGTCGCAGGTTATGAAGCTGCAGATACATTGAACGCTGCAACATACTTGACAACACAGAAGCCAGACACTGCATTCGGAAAGAAGTACATTGGTACAACTTCAAGCAGTGCCCAGACGTATGTAAGTTCGTAAACAAAATTTATTTTTTTCTTTTTCTTTTTTATTTTTTTAACATAACAGCGGAGGCTTTGGAAAATGTTATTACTAATATAATTTAACAAAGTTTTTATATCATGTTTTTTTGTTGATATGAGTTCCAGCACAAATACAAAACGGGCTCACAGGGTTCGCTCTCGCTCGCAAAAGCAAGCGAAGGAGTTTGCGTAATGCTTCAAAGAGAAATTTTCGCAAAATACAAAACAGGAGTTTTGCATAATGAGAAAAATAATTTCAAAATATGAAGAAGAGAAAAAGAAAAGGCGAAATCAATTAATTGTTGGAGGAGTTTTGATTTTAGTCATGTTTGTAAGCATATTAGGATTTGCTTCTCAAAGTTTTGAGGGGCAGAGGATTAATTCAAATGCAAATGTAAATACAAAGAATTACAATGGATTTACTTTCACAAGCCAAAACGGATTTTGGAGCACAACATACAAAAATCAGAGATTGGTTTTCACTTATCTCCCGTCGGAAGCAAATTACGACTCATCCAACTTAACAAAAAGCTTGGGTAATTTTGCAAGCAAGCAACTTTATTTTTTTTCAGAGGATAAGGATGCACAATCAGAAGCAAGCATAAATCTTGCGAAGTTCAGCGAAATTATTCCGTTGCAAAATATTTCCTCCAAAGACTGCTCCCAAAATTCAATAATAATTGAAAACAATCCAATATCGTCGATAAAACAGGATAATAATTGCATTGTTATCTCGGGGCAAGGGCAAAATTTAATAATGGCTGTTGACAGTGTCTTATTTAAAATATTTGGAATAAAAAATGGTTGAGAAAAAGACCCAAAAAAAGAAAGAAACAAAAAAAGAAATCCAAGATAAAATTGAGGCTGAGAAATTTGTATTTGAAAAGGCGAAAGAAGCTGAAGAAGCTATAGAAGAAAAAGAGGAAGAAGTTATACCCAGTAGAGCAACTGTCCAAAAAGAGAGCAAATTGCTGAGAAATACTCTATTGATTCTTGGGTTAGTTGCTTTGGTTGTGGCGTTTATAATCATATTAAATAATGCCTCAAAAACTTTTACAGTTGATGGAGTAACTTATGCTATTGTGAAATTGCCCGGAACATTTTATAATACAAAAATCCCCGCAATAATTAATGGAAGCCTTACATCATATAATTTTTATTTATACGATGATCCCAGAATAATAAAGAAAACAATCCCCTTTAATGGGAGCATGAAAATAAATCTCGGTGAAATAACTGTCCTTAATGTGCCGGACAGTTTAAATTGCAAAGGCGATGGAATGGTTGCTGCTGTCAATCTTGCAAATTTGTATGGCTTGGTAGGGAAAGTCATAAAAGACTTCAATGCAACTTGTGACTTAAGCGGGAGATATCTTTACATCAACGTGCAGGAAGCAAATAAAACAGGCATTCAGCAAACAGCTCCAGCATGCTATAACATAAATGTAAACAATTGCGAGATTTTGCCTGCAGCGGAAAGATTCATGATGGAAACATTTGCGACAATCCGCAACATGTCTGCCTCAAAATAATTACTTTTTTCTTCTCTGCCGTCGGATAAATAACACATAAGAAACAATTACAATTATTATTACAAAAATTATGAATATGGTTATTAAAGTCGGGTGTTTTGCAATGAATGTTTGATTCTTGTCGGCAAGCCAGCCGATATAAATCAAAACAATGCTCCAAAAACCAGCGCCAATAGCAGTAAATAAAACAAATTTTTCAAGATTCATTTTTGAAAAGCCCGCGGGCAAAGAAACAAGATGCCTTATTCCGGGAAGAAGCCGGCCAATTAAAGTCGTAACTTCTCCATGCGCATAAAAATATTTATCTGTCCGGTCAAGTTCATTTCTGCTGATAAGCAAAACTTTTCCATATTTTGAAATGAGTGTTTCAACAGCGCGCCGCCCGAGGGATAAAGCTATTGTATAATTTATCAAAGCGCCGAATAAACTTCCGAGGATTGATGAAAATAATGTCAATAAAAAATTCATTTTCCCCTGCGAAATTAACATGCCGGCAGGAATCAAAATTAATTCGCTCGGAAGGGGGAGGAAGGAACTTTCTATTGTCATCGCTATAAAAACTCCAGTATAACTCAATTTTTCAACAACACTCAATAAATAAGCAATGGCAGATGCAATAAATGAAATCATCTTCTCCTGATTTTCGCAATTAAAAACTTTATATCAGAATAAGCAGGAATTTCTTTTATATTAAATATTTTTACCTCTATAAACCAAATCCCGACGACAAAAATCGTCCCGAGGGCATACCAGAAAATTTCATGGGTTAAATTAAATAGTGGATTGCTTTTCATATAGATTAAAATTAAAGAAATAATTCTTAAAATATTTAATACCAAAAAAGAAAGAAATGCAAAAGCAATCATCATAATTCTTTTTTTCAATTTTATATTTGGTATGGACATATTGAAAATAAAAAGCAAATAATATGCGGCGCCTGCAATGCATGCCCTTATGAGTTCTATCTGTACTGAACGGCCAATAAAAACAATATTGCCGAAGAGAGACGCATCAAAAAATAATTTTGTTAAAAAATAAACAGGATAAACCGTTAGGGGCGTAAAAATAAAATAAAAAATCCATAAATTAGGCAATGCAGTCAATATTAAAATTAAATAACGGGAAATCATTCGAGAAATATTTAATTTTGATTTTTTTCTTTTCATTTCAATAAATGGGAACAAGGTATTTAAATAACTTTATTTTATCAAAATCATGAATAAAAAAAACTGGGCGATTACTGGATTATTTACTGCGATAATCCTTGCTGCGAGCTTTTATTTTGACAATCAAATTGTAATTTTTTTCTCGTCATTGCGAAATTTTTATTTAACACAATTATTTTTGGGCATAAAATTTTTAGATGCTGAAATTTTTGTCGTTATTTTTTTGACTTTGCTGCTTTTATTCAGCAAAAAAAAGAAAGAATGGATTTTGCCGTTGTGGCTTACACTTGGATTGACTGCAGTTACAACTTTTTTATTGAAAATTTTGATTCATAGAATAAGGCCTTTTGCAACAGGAATTGTTTCATTGGCTTCCGGAATTACCGCAAATCCGAATTATTTAATCTGGGATTTTTCATTTCCTTCATTTGACACTGCCTTTGTATTTTCTGCAATTCCCCTCTTGTCAAAATTTTATCCAAAATTAAAATGGGCGTGGATTGCATTTGCGGGGCTTGTTCTTCTATCAAGAGTTTATTTTGGAGTCCATTATTTAAGCGATGTTATTTCCGGCGCTTTGATTGGGCTTTTAATTGGAATTATTATTGTCAAGTTAGAAGAAAAAAAGAAATTTGGTGAAAGAATTTATAGAAGGATTTTCAAGAAATAATTATTTCCTTCTTAATCTGACAAGGACAATTATTATCAGAATTACAAGGGCAACAATCAGCAGCCCAAATGTCCATATAATCCAATTGCTGCTGTTAATTGCATTGCCTGTCAGTGATGAAAAACTAAATCCGGCGGTTACAGGAACCTGTATTGGCTGTTTTGTTATCAAATATCCGTTTGAATATGTATCAAGGTAGAGCAATTGATTTCCGCTATTTGCATTTTGGTTTACATTCATATTCAGGGTAATATCCTGCGATTGTCCTGGAGCAAGCGTCACATTTGAAGGAGAGATGCTTGATAATGTTGCCCATGAAGAATATCCTTCGAGTCCGAAATTATAACTTACTGTTTTGTTCCCATTGTTAGTTATTGTTGCCTGAATCACTAATGGCTGTCCTGCATTTCCGCCCGAAACCAATTGAGCTGTAACTCCCGTGTTATCTGGGGTGGCGTAGACGCA
>CAYXOE010000009.1:771-21798 GCA_964466855.1 Candidatus Woesearchaeota archaeon | reverse complement strand
ATTGCCGCAAGCATCGTGGGGATTATATTAATGCTAAATCACAAAAGGAAAATGAGAAAGATTTCACATGGGTAAAATAAAAATAAAGCTTTGGAGTTTAATTGCATACATAATTTTAATAATTGCAATTGTCTTTCTTTTATTAACCGTCTTGAGGGTTATAACATTGGGTAAATCTACCGGCGATTCATCATTGTCGAATTCAGATTATTCCAATATTCCGCAGGAATGCAGGCCGCCTGCAGGCACTGATATAAATTCATGGAAAACTCATTTAAGCCATCATACAGAAACTCAATACTGCCTGAAATATTTTAATTAGATGAAAAAGAAATTTAAAAACTTAATCAAACAAAATTTTGAAAGGAGGTAAAATGGGAATACTCAAAAAGAAATGTGCATATTGCGGAAACAAAATCGATAAAGGAAAAGAAGTATTCAGGGATGTAAAAGTTCCCGGATTCATAGGCACAAGAAAAACAGCATTCATGTCAGAAGAACACGCAGACAAATATGAAGACGAAGTTTCAAAAACATCGAAGAAATCAGGGCATGGATGTTGTTAAATGACAAAAATAGAAAAATGAAAAATCAGAAATTGGAATGCAATATATGCATAGCAGGCTGTGTGTCAAAATGTCAGATTCCGAAATATATAAAAAGCAAAAAAGATATTATAATAGAATGTTTTTGCAGAGACAAATGCAAAAATTCATAAAGAGGTATCATGAAACAAAATTTAGGAAAGCTTGACCGAATTCTGAGATTTGCGCTTGCGTTTTGGTGGCTCGGTCCATTTGCTCCGACGTATTTTACTGCTGCATGGGCAAACTGGATAGTTATTGCACTGGGCATTATTGCGCTTGTGGAAAGTTTCACGGGCTGGTGCTGGCTCCACACACTATTCAAGATAAACAACAAAAATCAATGAAATTTCAAATAATGAAAGGAGGTGTCTAACAATTTCACGAGAATGAAAAAAAAGAGACGAGTGAGATTGAGAGAAAAAATGAAACTTGATGTAAAGAAATTTTCTTTGGCAGCATCATTGACATTGGGAGCAATCTACATAGTCTGCATAGTAATTATATTGCTTTTCCCGGCTTTTGCGCTTCAGCTTTTAGGATGGCTTTTGCATTTGGTTAATGTTGATAAATTTTTAGGCGGTGTTCAAATAACCTTTGGCGCAGCTGTTTTAGGGCTTGTGCAGGTGTTAATATATGCTTTCCTTGCCGCATTGCTTGGAGCATGGCTGCATAATAAATTCCTGAAAAGATAGATTAATTAATTTTTTTTATTTTTCATTTTATTATTAAAATGGTTGGATTTTTGAATCCTTGGTTAATTGGAGCATTGGGTTTGTTTTTAATTTGGATTTTAATTTTTATATTTGGAGAGTCATTAAGAAAAGAAATGCTTTTTGCGGGCTTTATAACGCTGCCGCTGGGTTTAACAGAGCCTTTATTTGTCCCGACATATTGGAACCCGCCTTCTCTATTTAATCTTGCTGCAAATACTGGCTTTGATATCGAAAGCCTCATCTTCTCTTTTTCAGTGGGCGGGATAGCGTCGGTTTTATATGAATTAATCTTTAAGACAAGACACAAACAAATCAAAAATAAAAAGATGCATGAATTTCACAAGTTAGCATTGATATCGCCATTAATTGCTTTTGTTTTATCTTTTATTTTTCTAAAAATAAATATTATTTATATCGTTATAATCTCTTTGTTCATTGGAGCGATCATGACAATTCTGTGCCGCCCCGATTTAAAAAAGAAAATGCTAATTGGGGGAGTTTTATTTCTTGCGTTTTATTTTTTATTTTTCTCGCTTCTTAATATCTTTTATCCTGGTTGGGTCAGTCAGATTTGGAACCTTCCCGCAATCTCGGGAATTTTGATACTTAATGTCCCGCTTGAAGAACTTTTATTTGCGCTTTCAGCGGGGATGTTTTGGAGCAGCCTCTATGAGCATATTAAATGGTACAGATAATTTAATTTTCAATATTTTTTATTCAACCTATAATATATTACTATAGTAAAATATTTAAAGAGATAAAGATTTCGTTTTGTGTGGCAAAAAAGAAAATTATGGTCTGCGAATGCGGATGTGAGAGATGCTCTCATCACTGGATAGCGCGAAGTACAGCAGCGCCATTTGTCTGTCCAAAATGCAAAAGCCCTTACTGGGATAAACCATTAAAGAAAAAATCAAAGAAAAATAAATAAATCGGAGGCAATTTAACTTAAAATGAAAAAGAAATTGACAATATCCGGAATGCATTGCGCGTCCTGTGCAGCCAATGTTGAGAGAAGCTTGAAAAGACTGCCCGGCGTGAAAAATGCTTCTGTGAGCTTGCTGACAGAAAAAGGCTTCCTTGAATCAGACAAGGAAATATCCGACGAGGATATTAGAAAAGCTGTTTCAATGACAGGCTATAAACTTGAAAGCATAGAAAAAGAATAATGGTAGAAGAAACAAATTTTGAAGGCAGGATTGTGTATAAATGCACGAAGTGCGGGTGGATGTATGAAGATAAAAAATGGGCTGAAAAATGCGAAGCTTACTGCAAAAAGTACAAAGCATGTAATATTAAATATCAAAAATTCGCAATAAAAATATAATAATTATTTTCTTACTTAGTTTGTGTCCTGTCTTTTCCAAAATTATGCGATAATGAAAAAGATACTATAAGTGAAAGGATAAAGACCCATACAGCTCCCAGATACATATCAAGACTAACACCATTCTTTTTTATCAACGCGCCAATAACAAACAAAGCAGTCGCAAGAAGAGATAACCCAACAGAAATAATAAACCGTCTATTTTTGGGTTGTTTTTTATTATTTATTTCATGCACCATTTTATACCGCCTTCGGCCGCCATCTTCTGAGCCTTAAAGTATTTAGAGTAACTGAGACTGAACTGAACGCCATAAATAGTGCTGCTAATTCCGGGCTGACCAAAATTTTCAGGCTGGGATAAAGAACTCCTGCAGCAATAGGCACGCCAAGAGCATTGTAAACAAAAGCCCAAAATAAATTCTCTTTTATTTTCTTCATTGTTGCCCTGCTTAAATCAAAGGCGGAGATGATATCCATTAAGTCATCCTTTACCAGAATAATCTGACCCGCTTCTTTTGCTATATCTGAGCCGCTGCCAATGGCGATTCCTGCATCAGCTTGAGTAAGAGCCGGCGCATCATTAATTCCGTCGCCGACCATGGCAACCTTTCTTCCCTGATTTTGCAATTTTATTATTTCGCCTGCTTTTTCCTCGGGCAGAACCTCCGCGAGCACGTTCTCAATATTAATTTTTTGTGCAATTGCCTTCGCAGTACGCTGATTATCTCCTGTGAGCATCACAACATTCATACCCATTTCTTTTAATTTTTGCACTGCTTGTTTTGAATTTTCTTTTAGAGTGTCAGCGACGCCGATGAGGCCCTTCAGCTTCCCGTCAACTATCAACATCATGACAGTTTTGCCATTTTCCTCAAGTTCTTCCATTTTCGTCATCAGATTTTTATCCAAAGTTATTTTAAAATCATTCATTAATTTCCTGCTTCCTAAATATATGCGTTTTTTGCCAAGGCGGGCTCTGACTCCTTTGCCCGGAATAGCTTCAAAATCAGATATCTTTTTTAATTTCATTTTTTTCTCTTCTGCTTCTCTTACTATCGCTTCGCCTAAAGGATGCTCTGAACCTTTTTCAACTGAAGCTGCAAGGCGCAAAATTTCTGACTCCTTTAAATTAGAAGTTTCGATTATGTCCGTTAATGATGGCCTGCCTTTTGTCAATGTTCCTGTCTTATCCAGCACAACCGTGTCAATTTTGGATGCCCGCTCAAGTGCCTCCCCGCCTTTTATTAAAATTCCCTTCTCAGCGCCCTTTGCCGTGCCTGCCATTATCGCGCTTGGTGTGGCCAAACCGACTGCACATGGGCAGGAAATGATTAGAACTGTGATGCTTAAAAGTATAGCAAAAACTGAAATCGGCACTGCTGAAAGCACGATGCTTGACAGTAAAAATTTTCCTCCCGCGAAAAAATAATCATATCCGACAAAGAACCAGAAAATAAAAACAGCCAAAGCGATAATATGGACAATCAGAATGAAATTGCTGGATACTTTATCAGCAAGTTTCTGTATTTTTGGCTTGGCAAGCTGTGCCTCCTCGATAAATTCGATAATCTGCGACAGCATGGTGTTCTTGCCTATTTTTGTCGCCTCGAATTTTAGCAGGCCGCTTTTATTGATTGTGGCGCCGATGACTTCATCACCAACTTTTTTATCGACAGGCACGCTCTCTCCTGTAATCATAGATTCATCAATTGCAGAATATCCTTCTCTAATCACGCCGTCCACCGGAATTTTTTCTCCGGGTTTGACTATCACTATATCGCCGACTTTTATGGAATCAATGGGAATTATTTCTTCTTTTTTATTTCGCATCACCCTCGCTGTTTTTATTTTGAGCCCCATTAATTTTTTCACTGCTTCTGAGGCTTTGCCGCGAGTCAATGCTTCAAGGTAGCGGCCTAATACAAGAAAAGCAATAAGCAAAACCGCGGTTTCAAAAAAAGCCACTTCTGGTCCGCCGAAACCGGCATTGGGAAATAATGTATTTACTACGCCCAAAATATATGCAGCTCCGGTGCCCGTGGCAACCAATAAATTCATGTCAGTGAAGCCATGCTTCAAGCCGCGGTAAGTCCCTATAAAAAATTGCCGGCCCGGCCCGAACATTACAAGAGTGGTTAATGCCCAGAGCACATAACTATTTGCAAAGAATTCCGGGACAAAAGAGCTTAAAATCCAATACTCGCGGAAAGTCCCAAGCATTACTGGAATCGCAATCAGCCAGGAAATAATTGTATAATTCCTCTGCCGTCTGACTTCTTCATTATGAATTTTTGTCTCTTTTTCAACTTCATCTTTTTCATTTTTGCTTTCTGCAAAAGCCTTGTAGTCAAGATTGGCTGTAATTTCTTTTGCTATATCCTCGCTGTTAGTTATATCGCTGTCAAATTCAACAAAAGCTTTTTCTAAGGGAAAACTAACCTCCGCGGATTTCACGCCGGAGAGAGTTTTGACAAAATTTTCAATATTAGTTGCACAGCTGACGCAATTCATACCCTCAATATTTATTTCTTCTTTTTTAATTTCCATAATGCTTCCTCTTATTTAAAATATTCAAGGCAATAACTGAAATATCTATAAAATTTCCAGAGTTTCTAAAACTTGCGGTTGCTATTTTGTTACAATAAGACTCAGATTTAATTTATCTTTAATTATCCCAAATATTTTTTCAAATTTTGCAGAATTTCGTCGATAGGAACATACATTCTCGTGCCGGAAATGTCTGTCCACTTTATGTTGCCTTCCTTGTCGACTAAAATTAGTGCATGTCCTGGTGTCTGGCCCGGATGCATGCTGTCATCCAGAATGCCGTATTGTTTAGAGACTTGCAAGTTTTCATCTGCAAGAACAGGAAGAGTGATTCCATTTTCGCTGACGAATTGTTTCAGAGAGGTTAATGGATCAACCGTTATCGTTAAAATTTCAACATCAAGTTTATTAAATTCGTCTATTCTGGTCTGCATATCCTGCATTTGGGTCCAGCATGGTGCGCACATAATCCCCTCCTGGAAGTAAAGCAAGACATTCTTCTTTCCCTTATAATCAGAGAGTGTTATAGTCGAGCCATTGGTAGAAGGCAAACTAAAATCAGAAGCTTTCTGCCCCGATTGTAGAATTGCTTTTCCTGAAACATTCCCGTTCCCATTAGAACCGGAAAAAAATAGATATAAAAGAGCTCCGACAATTATCACAATAGCCAGGATTACAATTATTCCTGCATGACTTTTTTTGGGGGTTTGGTTAGTCTCTGTATTATCCATTTTTATATCAGCTTTATATCATTTTTAAATTTTTCTTAATAATCTTATTTTTGCATCGCCCATCCTTCTTGTATTGCCTTCTTTGATTCTTTGCTTACTCTTTGCACTTCTGCATTTCCTTGCGAGTCAAGAATTGTTATTACAACTTTCTCTTCCTCGATAATGCAGGGGTTCTTATAATAATCATGCTCGTGATTGAAATCCAAAAGTCCGTATTCTGTGGTATTGATGCCTGCATGGCAGTTTACTATCGGATTTCCTGTAGCGGGAGATGTTCCAACCTGGACACAATTCCTGTCATATACGCCGATTCCATAGAATTTTTTTCCCAATTCAACATTTGAAATGTTTTGCATATTTGTTATGACTCCTTTAAACAAATCCCCCTCGGCGGCTAAATTATTTACAGAATAACCCGTCGAAATATTTTTTCGGGAATTAAATGTCCATATGAAAAATATGACAATTACTGCTCCAATTATCAGGATGGGGATTAAATATCTTTTTTTTAATGATTTATTTTTTTGTTCCATCTTAATTTTATTTATTGCACTTTTTGCATTTAATTTTGATTTTGTTATCAAATTGAGAAAATGCATCGCTTAAAATGCACCAGCAGTATTTGTCGCTTAATTCATAGTATTTTTCCTGCCCGTCTTTGTTTGAGAATACAATTCCTGAATCAGAAAGAGCTTTTAGCTGGTGAGAGATTGCAGAAAGAGTGACTGCATCATTTCCGACGAAGTTGTGTATTTCCGTGACATTCCTCTTTCTTTCGGCAAGACTCAGCAAAATTTTTAATCTTGTATCATCGGCAAGACTTGAAAAAAAATTTAATACATTCCTCTTTGCATCGTCGTCAACCTGAATCATGATAGTTGAATAATTGCTCAAGTATTTAAACTTTGCGGAATTTAAATCAAAAATTTTTTTATAAATTTTGCTTTGCAACCGGAAAAATTAAAATATAATCTGCACCTTCATAAATCTTTTATATCGCGATTTCATTTGTTTTTTATCCGTCTATAATGATGACAGTAAAAAAAGAAATAAGCCAAGAGGTTTTTAGCCGTTTATATCGCGAATTTCTTGACAAAGATGAAAGAACCCGTTATATTCAAGAAATATTAAGTGAAAATCCTCAAAATTCTATTTTAGGAATTGGAAGCCATGTTTATGGAAATCTTACATTGGAATTGTATAAAATATGGAGGCGGCCGCCGAATGCGGACATTGATTTATTGATAAAAGATGCAAAAGGATTTGCAATTCCTGAAGGGTGGGATTTGGGATTTACGGGATATGGGACAACTTATATTCAAAAAGATAATGTAAAAATCGACTTGAATTTTTTAGTGAATTCTATCGGAGCGACACTGATTGTTAATCCAACTTTACAGGATTTTCTGGGATGGACGCCTTTAAATGTGCAATCTATTTTGTATGACTTTTTTTCAGGCATGATAGAAGGAGAAGAAGGAATGAAGGCATTAGAGCAGAGAATCATAAGGGTAAATAATTATCATGCCGCTTATAATCAATCTCAAATTGAGAAAATATCTGTAAAAACATTGCTGAAGAATAAGGCTGCAGAGCTCGCATTCGGATATGAATATCCTCCGAGAGATGGAAAAAAAGTCCCGGGCACCCGCCTTAAAAAATTAGACAAGAATTAATCATCTTTATAAATTCCAAAATATATTTTTAATAAAAGAGTGATTGCAATGAAATATCAGCTTGATTATAAAAAAAAGAAGATAAAGCCCGGCGGTTACATCGGCATGAATTTTTTTGCAGCAAAGTCAACAGAGCATTATCATCACAAAAAAATTCCTTTCAGACACAGGCATCCGGAGCATATCCTTGAAGTTTACAAAAAAGTTCCGAAACATGTCAGATTAGACACGATAAGGCATGAAGAATGCGAGGAATATTTCATGAAAAATTATCATTATGACTATCACAAAGCTCATAAACTTGCTTTGCGTTTTGAAAAATACAATGTTCCTTTCCCAAAAAGAAATATAAAAGAAAAATTAAAGGAAATTGGCCTGATAAAGAAGAAATGAAAATAGAATTGAGATATTCGTTTATTTTTGCATTGATTGCATTGGTATTAATGGCGATTTTCATATTTCTTTCAAAAATTTTATTGATATTGGGGATAACAGCGATAAGTTTTTTAATTGGGTTTATTATAGATTATATAAATTCAACAAATAAAAAGAGGTCAAAAAGATGAATCCTTATTATCCTTATCCGCGGCGGAGAAGGGGCGGCATGTGGCTTTTGTTCATAATAATAGTAATTGCAATTATAATTTACGCGAACAGCAAAGGGATAATAAATTTAGGTTCCATCAATCTTGGGAATCTTACGCAAATCTCTTCACAATCCTGCATCCAAAAAGTGGCTGATTGCGGGAACATAAACAGATTAAAAACAGGTTCAAATCTTACAATTCTGAACAGCACGCAGGCGCAAAATGCAAATGATGCAAATCAATTTTTATCGACGTGGAAAGGCTCTTCGCAGAGCGCGACAATTTCAAATTATAATGTGAGTTCATATCCGGTAGCATTAGTCGCGACGCGATTTGACAATTCGGATAATTCAAAAGTTCCTTATGTATTCATCTGCAAATCAGACGGGAATCTGGAAGAAGCAACCCGCTCATCTTTTTGCTGATTATTTTTAATCTGTATTTTTTTTATTATTTTGCCCAGCTTTTGCCGAACTCTCTCACGCGAGATTTTATATTCAAGTCCCAATTCTTCGAGAGTCATTCCGTATCTTTCACCATTCAAGCCAAATCTTTTGAAAAGCAATTTTTTTTCATAATCAGTTAGATCAGCTTTCCTTAAAATCCTATCAACCAAATCTCTTTGTTCTACAGCATTTGTTTGTGTTGAATTAGGATCAGTCATATATCTTTCCATACTGGAATTTCCATCATCAAATTCCTCATTCAAAGAAATAGTATCTGAATAACTTAATAATTCTTTTACGTTTTTTAATGAAATATGCACTGTTGTTGATAATTCTTCAAGTGCCGGATTTCTTCCTCTCTCTTTTCTAAAATCATCCCTTGCTTTTTCTAAATGCCTGAGATTCTGTATGCTCCCAATCGGAATTCGTATCATTCTCGTAAAATTTCCAAGGCTTAGGCAGATTGCCTGCCGTATATACCACGCAGCATACGAATAAAAATGGGCTCTTAGGCCGTTTTTCGATGCTTTCTCAGGGTCATAATGATTATCAAAGCAATTTATCAGCCCGAGAACTCCGTCTTCAACTAAATCATCAAAATTATCCATGCTTCTGTATCTTTTTGCCACATTTATAACAATTGGCATTGAAGAACTAAGCAGCAACTCCCGAAGTTTTGGATTCCCTGTTCTCTTATATTCTCTAAACAATTCATCAAATTGCTCTTTGTCTTTAGTGTCTTTTCCATCAATTATTCGCGGATATTCTCTGTATATCATAATAGAATTATTTCTTCTGAATCTTTATTTCTTTCAATCCGTTCATGTAAGAATGCAAAATGCGGGGGATTCTTACCGAGCCGTCTTTTTCCTGAAAATTCTCAAGAATTGCAACAAGCGCGCGCGATGTTGCAATTGCAGTATTGTTTAAAGTGTGAGGAACAATTCTCTCGTTTTTTATTCTTGTCGATATGCCTAATTTTCTTGCCTGGCAGTCAGTTAAATTGCTGCAGCTTGCTGCTTCAAAATATCCATTCTTTCTTGGTGAATAGACTTCAATGTCAACCTGCTCGTGTTTCAGGACACCCAAATCGCCCGAACAAATTCGCAAAACGCGAATTGGCAATTCCAAGTCTTTGAAAATTTCAATTGTTATGTTCTTCATTTCTTCAAAGAATTTATCAGATTCTTCCGGCCTGCAAATAACAACCATTTCAACTTTGTTGAATTGATGGGTGCGGAACAAGCCCTTTTCGTCGATATTATGGCTTCCGATTTCTTTCCTGAAGCACATTGAATAAGAAGTTTGTTTTATCGGAAGTTTTTTTTCATTTATTTCCTGGTCGACATATCTGCTTATCAATGAATGTTCAGAAGTTCCTATGAGGGATTTGTCGTCGTTCGCAATCCTGTAAATCATGATTTCTTGGTCATTTAAATCAGTGACTCTGTCTATTATTTCATTATTAAGCATCAATGGAGTTTCGACATATCTGAAGCCTTTCTTTATCATCTTGTCAATTGCAAATCTTATCAGTGCCTGATTCAATAAAGCTAAATCACTTTCAAGATAATAAAATCCTGTTCCTGCAACCCTTGCTGATGCGTCAAAATCAGCAATTCCTAATTCTTCTGCAATTTCTGCATGTCCTTTTATTGGAAAATCAAATTTTCTCGGCTTGCCTATAACTTCTTCAACAACATTTTCAGAATCATCTTTTCCCAACGGGACCCCAGAGGAAATTATGTTCGGAATCTGCATCAAGATTAAATCTCTTCCTTCTTCAAGCTCTTTCTCTTTCTTCTCGTTATTTGCAATCTTTTCAGGAATTTCTTTTGCTTTTTTAATCAGCTCTTTTGCCTTCTTGTTGTTTCCTTCTTTTTTTGCCTTGTTGATTTCTTCTGAAATTTGATTTCTTTTTGCTCTCAGCTTGTCCCCGATTTGCTTTTGTTTTCGCCATTTGTTGTCTGTTTCAAGTGCTTTTTCAACAAGAGGCAGTCTTTCATCCTGGAATTTTTTCTTGATGTTTTCTTTGACAATTTCTGGATTTTCCCTTAGAAGTTTTATGTCAAACATGATTGTCCTTGGTGAATATTCTATTTAAATTTAATTACGCTCGCACTTCGTGCTCGCTTACAAGATCACTCACTGCGTTCGCTATTTTCTTAAAAATAATAGAGATAAGAACTCCGAGATTTCTCCATTATTATTTCAAATAAATCGTGAGCGAGCGAACAGTATTATTTTATTCTTTCTGTCTCATTGTTGTTATAAGAATCAGAGCGCCCAAAGCAACGACAAATAATGCAACGATTCCTGTCATTAATCCGCCAGACTGCAAAGCGCCGACAACAGCGCCTGTTATTGAGCCGGAATTTGCACTGCATGAAGAAATTGTTTCATTTAAATTGCAGGCAGCAGCCCCTGTTAATCTTCCTTTAATAAAGCTCAAAATTCCCAAGCCGCCAGCCAATATCATTGCAAGAGAAATTGTAATCATGAAAAATCTTTTATTTTTTTCTTTCATTATGAAACTCCTATTGCGACGCGTATGCAATCGCTTTTGTATCCGCAGACTCCCTTTATAAAAATATTACAGAGATTTATTTAAATGTTTTTATGCCCTTTATCTATAAAATTTAATTAAATAAATTCCTGAGAATTGATTGAAATCGATTTTTTATCTTATTGTATTTTATTTGCCTATCCATTTCATCTTTCAATTTGTAAAATATTGGATTATGGTCTAATTGTATTGCCTTTTCTATATTCTCCAGCGCAGACCGCTCATCCCCTTTATTAAAGTATATTGCTGCCAAATTGGAATAAATAAGTGACGTTCGGGGTGAAATTGTTTTCGCAAGATTTATCATTTTTATAGCATTATCAAAACTTTGTCCATTGACTCTTGCCATAATAATATAAGCCATTAAATCAAAGTTGGTTCCTCTTCCCGCAAGATCCTTAATTATGACATCAAATCCATTCCTATTCGTATTTTCTAAATAATATTCTCTCCCATTCGTATTTATCCTAGTAAGAACATGTTCTCTTTTTTTTATTATTCCGGTAGGAATACCTTCTTCTTCGACCAGAGCATTGTACAGGCAGGTCAAACCAAGGCAGTTCCCGCAGCTGATAGAAGATGAATACCTAGCATCAATTACTTCGTAAAAAAGAAATTTATCTTTCTCAAATTTAATTTTGTCTGATAAAAAATCAAATAAACTTCTTGCTTTTTCGAGGGGAGATATTCTCCCATTGTATCTGCTTCTTTCAAAATCTTGGTAACTTTTATATATTGCCTTAAATTTTTCCAAATATTCTTTTCCAACCTGCTTATCTTCTATACCGGAAGCAATTAAAAAAGAATGGCATAAAGGAATATGCACCCCTTTATATAAAGAATCTATGAGCTCCTCTAAGAGTTTCATATAAAAAAAGATTTATTTTAGTTTAAAAAAATAATGTTATTATATAATATAATAAACTTTTTAAATAGTAAGAAGAAAGTACTCATATGGATAGAAAACCGAAGAGTTTTCTTGATATAACGGATCACGGAAATCCGATGGGTTCTAGTAGCAATCCTGATGCTAATTATTCCAGAAAAGATACTTCTTCTTTGGACGAAAGATTACAAAAATATACTCCTACATCTGAAGGTTCGTCTTCAAAATCTTATTTTGATTCAGGTATGGGGATGGAATATCTGAAGAGAATTGATTTAAGCCCCGATATTATGCAGAGGGTAGATTCTAATGCAAAGGAGATGGCTAGAAATAACAGGCATCTCGAACAAAGAATCAAATCTGAATTGAGCGGTCTGAACATATTCAAAAAAGGAAAGCATTTTCTTTACACACTAGTTTCGCCTGAATATCGTAATCAAACTGCTGATGATATGATAAATCGCCAGCTCAGATATGCTGCCAATTTTCGTGATTCTATAAAATCCATTTATACTAATATGAGAAGCAATTTGGAAAGGGTTACTAAAATTTTGCTTGAGCTCGAAAGTAGATATCTTGGATTTTTAGGCAATAGAGAAAAAACAAAGGCGCAAATAACAGAAACCAGAGAGGATTTCAACTTCCTCAAACAAGCTTCTCCTTCAAACATAGACCCTGTAAAAAGAGAACAATTGAGGCTTAGCCTGATAAGAGCAGAGACAGCAAACAGGCAGGCAATTTCCAATTTGGATCAATTGAATCATTCTATTGTAAATAATGTCAGGGAATGGTATTTTGATTATCAATCACAATTAATCTTTGAAAGATTTGAAGCTGCATTCAGAAAAGTTTATGATACCGCGGAAAGTGAACTTAGAAAAATTGAAACAGTCAAAGGACTTTATCTTGATGCTATACGAGGAGGCAAGGTTGTAAAAGATTTGGAAAAGAGTTTTGAAGCTGTTTTCTCCAGCTTAAGGTTAATGGACAATGTACTGTCTGCAGGAGTAATTAATTTATTGGGGAGTTCATCGCAGACAAGAGGCAGAATAAACGAACTGAGAATGGAAAAGTCAAGGAATTCCCAAAAATTGCTGGATTTATTGAGAGACAGATTCCCTGAAGACGCAGCGCATTTAAATTCCATGGTTGACGAGCATATAGCGAGGAATTCGCAATGATAAAATTTCTGAAAGGAGGTATAAAATAATGGAAAAGAAACCTGTAGTTGTTCATCTTAGCCTTGATGATCCTCTTAAAGATCTTTTCAAGGGGGAGTGTACTGAACTGAAAAAAAATTTGGGGCCTAGTAGAGATGCTTTAGTAAAAGAAGTTTTCAATTATCTCATGAATCCTACAGCAGATGAAAACAATCCACAGGAATATACAAGACCTCAGAGAGAGTTAGCTGATTTTGTCAAAGGACAATACAATGTTAAACATATACCCAGCATTATTTACCAAAATCGGGAAGGTTCATTAGGCTATATGAGATTTGACGAGCCACTTTCAAAATATCCAGATGCATTCCACCCGGGAGACAGCAGTCGCGAGTTTGGAAATCTAGAAGAAAAGGCAACTGATGAAAATGTATTCCTATCAGCAACACCTCAGGATATGGGCGGCAAATATTAATTTATTTTACTATATAGTAGTTACAATTAGTAAAAATATATAAAGGGTAATCTTTTAATAATATAATGGAAACCCGAGTTGTATCACTTGAAGAAATAAAACATGTTTTAGATACTGATATGTCCTTGAAATTTCGAGGACGATTTTTTTTTAATGATAATATCGCTTATACTTGTGATTATATGAATGAAGCACGGGATTATTATTTCAATATACCAAGTAGGATAGTAAGAATAGATGACCAAAATTTAATAAAGCAGCTTATTTGGGAAAAACATGCCCGCCATGATCTAATGGATGGGAAAATAGCTTATGAAAATTTAATTTATGATGGCGGGGAATTTGCAAAGCAGGAGTCTATAAAGTACGAAAGAGAATATATGAAAAAAAGATGGAACGCATACATGAAAGATATTGCCGCTACACATAATCGACTTACTGAAGAAAGAGTAAGAGAAATTGCAAATGACCAGTCTGTATTTATTACTAAAGAAGCGAAAGAAAAAGCTCACAGAATTGCAGAAAGAATGGTAAGGCTTACAGGAGATAATGAAATTCGCATGGATGGAATCAATTTCATGGGCTTAGAAGCAGACCCTGTTATTAGAGATGTTTATATTTCAGATGGTCAAGAGGACAGTCCTGCTGAGTGCTGGCAAGATTTGAAATCTAGGGCTTCAATGACGCAGAGATTACAAGCTGAGAATAAATATAGGGTAGCATGGATGCACTCTCATGCTAATATGAACCCTTATCATTCTTCAGAGGATAATAGAAATCTCAGGGACTTAACTTTTTCTTTCGGAAAAGAAGTTGAAATAAGAATTGATGCTGATAATTTTATTTCAAAAACAAAAGTCAAAATTTATCCAAGTCTGGTCTTCAATGCCAAAAGGACAGAACCTTATGTTGAAATCGGAATGAGATATTATCTTCCAGGTAAAGCAAGGGATGAAAGAAGATTACCTTACAGATATTCATCTCTAAAAAATGCTCATCTTACAGTAATAAATGAAAGAAATGGAATAGATTTGAGCACTGAATCAATTGACAGGCAAATTCTGGAGAGAGTAACATGGCCAGGAAAAAATATTAGGAATCTTGAAGAAATCCTTGCAAAATATGAAACTGCTCCCGCTGAAGCTGAATCTAAAGATTCGAGAAGAAAAGGATACGAATGGATATCAAGGGGGATCTATGCGGCTGCAAGCTATTTGCTGAGAATAGAAAAAGAAAATAGGGCCAGACAGAAGAGAAAAATTTCTGAAAAATAATAAAATGAAAAATAAAGCAATAATTATTCATCTTGGGCTTGATGAAGCCTTTAGAGCTGCTTTTTCCGGCGAGTGTAGTGAATTGGTAAAAATATTGGCAAACAAGGATATTTTAATTAGGCAGGTTTATAATTATCTTATGGATCCTTCTGCTGATAAACTTAACCCAAAGAAATATACAGAATCCCAAAGAGAATTTGTTAATTTTGTCAAAGAACATTATGAATATATACTTAAATATGTGCCTCAGTCTCTTTCTTTTATTTATAAGACAGAAGATGGCACGAAAGGATTTATGAAATTTGATAAAAAACTCTTACAATACCAAGATGCATTTCACAAATTTGGAAATTTAGAAGAGCATATATATTTAACAGCAACACAAGCGGATATATCATTGCATGTTAAAGAATATCTTTAAATCAATATTCAATTAAATATTCTCAATAGAATAGGGGAGACAAACCATGAGAAGTTTTTTGGATTTAACTGAAAGTGGAAATCCCAGACAGGTATATAGGACAGACTTTGGAAGCTCTTCTCTGAATCTTTCCTCAACTCCAATTTCTCTTTTTCCTGAAGAGGAGTTAATTGTCTATTGGAAAGGTTTATGCCATCTAAGTTCTAATTTACCTGATAGTAGATCGCAGAAGATTAGCTTGGGAAATTTAGTTTATTCTCTTATAAAAGAGGAATCATTTTTGGACATAGAAAGGGATTATCTTGGAAGAAACAGACAGGAGATAGACAGATTTCGGGATAGATACTTAAGAAGGCTGGCATCGGAAAATTCAGTTGTGAAAGAAAGATATGATGTCCTCAGAAAATCCGTCAATGAAGATTCGTTGGATTCTCTTGTAAAAAATTACTTTTTCTCAGTAACCAGAAATATAGATATCGAAAAGATAATTCTGGATAATGAGGTAAGGGAAAAAGCTGAAAGAAAAATAGATGCCAGTCAAATTCCAAATATAGAATTTAATCACAGAATTCCTCTTCTAGATGCACTGATGCCTGAAGAAGATATCCCTGTTTTTATAACTGGAAAAAAGTGTTATTCACTTTCTCCGGAACTAAGATTTCTTGAAAGTGTGAAGAGCCTTGAGAGAAGATATAAGGAATATATTGCTGATAGGATAAAAGATAAAATAAAAAAAAGCGTGGAAATTTATTTCAAAAGATCTTTGGATAATAGAAGCATTGATGAATTAGACAAAAAAGTTCGCGCTGCACGGGCAAGCCCAGGTGATGGTTTTGGAGTGCGCAGAATAAGCGATAACGAATATGTCCTTTTCAAAGAAGTCGGGGAATATGGCGTTGAATGGAACGACAAATTCTATCTTTTCCCCCCGCTAAAAGTTGGAATTAATCTGGTTAAGACCTCGGCAGGATATCGAATAAGCAATTCAGCATTTGCTTTTGAAAGTCCTTATTACAAACATCCATATATTCAGGGTTCAAAAGGTAGGGAGAGAAGAAGTATTTGCAGTGCTGGAACTCTTGACAGGATACATTCCGAAATAGAATTCATTTCCGCATCGGAAAATAATTCAGAAAAAGCACATTTAATGAAGTCTGCAAAAGCCCTTCTTTTAAGATTTGAGAACATCCTTGTTGCAGGACATAACAGCTCTCATGATCCTTTTGATACAATACAAAATAGTGCACAGATTCTTTCGGATAGCGAGGTGCGTTACTATCAGAGACGGGGGGTAATGTTTTTCAAAAAAATATAATGGCCATTAAAATTAATAAAAATGCAAAGTTTTCAGATGATTCTTTTCTAGAAAGATTCAAAAGGCAGATAAAAATACCTGGATGGGGTGAGAGAGAACAAAAAAATATATTCGATAAAAAAATTCTTGTTTTGGGCGAGGGCATTCTCGGCGAAATGGCTCTCACAGGACTTGCATCGTTCGGGGCAAGAAACCTTTTTTATATGGATTATCAAGGCAAAGCGCACGTGAAAAGCTACTTCTCACATGTAGGAGGAAACGGAACCAGGTTGGAGAGGATTGTCAGGACCACTGCCAAAATTAATCCTTATGCGAGAATCTTTGGATATGCAACCCCCTTCACAAGATTTTATTTGGCTCTTGAAGATTTTGTTCCTGATATAATTATAGATACGACAAATGATTTAGAATCCAAAGAAGCAATATTGGATTTTCTTGAAAAAAACATAAAAGTCAAATTTATTTCAGGGATCTCAAATCCTATTGCATGTGCAGTATCCTTTTATGATTTATCAAATCAAAATTATGAAGATATTTTGCATCCGAAAATAGAAATTGAGAAATATCATCAGGGAGGGTTCACCTCAACCGTTGCTGCTGGTTTGATAATAGAAGAATTCAGAAAAAGTATTTTCCATCTGGATAAAGGAGATGAAAATAGTGCGGAAACTGTTTATTTCAATCTCTTTTCTCATAGCAGGAATTCTCCAGCATTAGATTTCAATACTGGCAATTATAACGTAGAAACTCGAATTCTTTTGGCAGGTGCAGGTGGAATAGGAAATTATGCGGGTTTGGCGCTCGCTCAGGAGGGATTCAAGCATATTTCTATCTTAGATATGGATATTGTTGAAGATACAAACCTAAATCGACAGATGCTATTTTATGACAGTGTCGGGCAGGAAAAAAGTGCATCACTTGCGAGAATGTTAAGCAGGGCATATAATATAAGTCCAAGAGTATTGAGGGGGGAATTGAATAAATCATCAGAAGAATTATTTGCGAAAAATCAGTACGATTTAATTCTAGGATGTTTTGACAATGTTAATGCGCGGGTCTTTCTTAATGATTTTGCAGTGAAATATAAAATTCCCTATTTTGATGGCGCCACAACTTATGAAAGCGGCCAGATAACAAGCTATGTTCCTGGAAAAAGTTTTTGCGTACGATGCAAGAGAGGAATAGCTTTTGAGGAAGTAATTGTCGATAACAGTTGCGATAATTCTCTGCCGAGCGTAATCTCGCCAAATATGATTATCGGCGCAAGTATGATTGGAGAAGCTATGAATTTTCTTTCCGGCGCTTATGAAAATATAAGATTTGTCTATAATACGAAAAAAGAAATGAAAATAAAATCTTATTCCGATGATATAAATTTAGGGCACCATGAATGTTTCCAGCGATAAAATGGATGAACTTGAAAAATTATTAGTTAGAGAACTTTCAACTGTCTTGTCAAATGAAGAAATTAATTCATTGGCCAAAAAAAATGAAAGCACAAAAAATATTCTGTTGTATGATTATCTTAAGTTTTTTTCTGCGGGAAATTTTTCAATGCTGGATGTAATCATGAAAATGCAGCATTCTATAAACCTTCATGAGCAGAAAGATTTCAAATTTAAAAGCCCAAAAAAAAGAATGCTTTTGGAGTTATATAAGCAAAACCTCTCCGGGATTTTTCATAGTTTAGTGCCGGCATTGAAAACCAAGACAGAACTTAAACAATTATATTGCCTCGATGAAATTTACCGGCATTTAAGTGATGAGAGAAGAAAGCGAATGGATTTATCCCGAGATTTGACTTCATTGCTTAATTCTTCAATAGAATCTTGTATTAATCAGGAAATTGCCCGGAAGATGGCAGTGGAAATAGAAAAATTCGCGGACCTTACAGACAAAATCAATTATTCCAATATAAAGGTTGGTCAGATAAGATATCTCAAATCAAAATCTAAAAAAATTGATGAATTTGCAAAGAAGGCATCATCTGATTATGAGATAATCCAAAGAGTAAAACAATCAAAAGAAATGATAAAAGATTTAAACAAAAGAATTTTCGATGGAGTTGAATCTCTTTTAGGCAAAATTGTCAACTATAAATTTGAAATAGAAGCACTTTCTAAGGATAAATTTTTGTCACAGGCAGATTTCGCGAGAGCTACAGAAAATAGAGATGACTTGATAGAAATTCAAAAAGTTTTGGATGATCTTGAAAGGCCAGATAGAACCTCGCCAGTTATTCAAGAATATAATTTCCTGATTAAGACATACCTCTACTATTGGGAAAATCATAATTATTTTGAAGAGTTAATCGAAGACCAGAAAATAGCCAATGAAAGGCTGGAAAAAATAAAGTCGCAGAGGAAAAAATCTTTCCTCGAATTTATAAGGCGTGGAAGAATTGGGATATATCTCAACAGGACAGAAAGAAATCTTAAGAGAATGGTGAGATTTTATGAGAATAGGTACTTCAGGCAAAAGCTCGATGACGAGAAGGAGGGTCTGATGGGGCAATTCAGAGAGATAGAACTTAATGAGAAATGGCCGGAAAAAGTGCGTTCAAAATACAAGAGAATTTCAGGTTGTTTTGATGCATTAAAAAAAGATATGTTGTATCATAAATAATATTAAATACTATGAAAAAAAGATAATTTGATGGGAATTATAAAAGGACTTGCCAAAACTGCACTTTACGGAGGCCTTTTATTGGGCGCCTTCCTTATAGGGAGAAGTTTAGCGGGGGTTGATGCTGATAGAATCTACATATATCTTGACAACAATCCTAAATATATTAAGGAGGTATTTACTTATACAAGAAATAAGCTTGAAAAATCAGATCCCTCTTTTTTAAATTCACTTATTGATATAAATAATCTAACAGATGAGCAAAAAAGGAAAGTAACAAAAAACTATCTTGAGCAAAAAGTTGGTGAGGGATATGATCAGGTGAAAAAGTCATTGGAGAATCTGTCAAAAGATATTTCAAATATTCTGAGTAAATAATTATTCCTGTGCAGGAGGAGCCATGTCAACAATCTCCTGATTCTTGCCTTTCTTTCTTGCCCTTATTATTATGGCAGCCAATATAATTACAATTAAAAGAGATGCGATTCCGATAATTCCTCCGGGAGATGTCAGTGTTTCAATGGCACTGCCTGTGATTGTTTTAGGCGCTGTTGTTTGGGTTGCTGCTCCTGTTATCGGCGCTGTTTGAGCATTTGTATTTGCGGGAGTTGTGTTTGTTCCATTTGTAGTAGCTGTTGCATTTGTATTATTAACTGTTGGAGCTGGTGCTGCTCCGCCACCGCCACCAACGCTTCCTCCAGAACCAGTTGCAGGAGGGGACATTTGTGTAGATAATCCCGCATTATATGTAACAAATTCTGTAAAGTGAGTTGTCCAAATTGTTAAATCGCCTGATGTTGAATTAGAGTAGTAGCAAGCATCTCCTTGAGAAAGTGTCATGTTCATATCTCCATTATTACCAAAAGTGCAAACATTTGTTATTGGTTTGAATGTGGTTCCGTCAGTGGTATATGCTACCTTTTCTCCAGCTTCCTCTGGAATTATGATTTTAACAGGTTTATCAAATGTCAGGTTAACTCCTGGAATACCAACTTCAATTGCCTTGCCGGGTGTGATGCTCCATTCTCTTCCGAGGAAATTTACAGAAGGGAAGGGTACCAGTGCAGGGGGATTTATTGTTCCGTTCCATGAGGAATCGCCGGTGATTGTGGTTCCGGGGGGAATTATAACACTTATATTATTATCTGTAGAACTAAGAGTTGCAGCTGGAATTGTTAAACTTTGAGTTGTATCTGGATTAATAACAAGTTGAAGAATACTTGCTTGCAAAGCAGAAACATCTGAAGTTAAAGTAGCGGTTGCAGAATCAATAGTAGATTGTTTAGTATTTTTATTATAGACATTAACTATATTGTAATCGATTTGTAGAGTGTTATATGCTGTCTGTGAAGAATATTGTCCTGGATTAATTCCTACACTATTATTAGTTAAATAAAGATGAGATATAGTTATCTCGGCGGTGAGCGCCGTTAAATCTGAAGGAGGAATAACTGCTGATTGGAATGTTGAAACGGCAGTGGTTAATGTAGTAACGGCTGAATCAACAACAGATTGAGCATCATTTGAAGTTATTTTATTAGCATTAGCAATAGCAGAAGTCAAAGCATCAACTGCTGATTGTGGATATTGTCCAGGAGCATCACCTACTGTATATTGTAATCCTTGAGCAACAGAAATCTCGGCGGTGAGCGCCGTTAAATCTGAAGGAGGAATAACTGCTGATTGGAATG
>CAYXOE010000009.1:0-671 GCA_964466855.1 Candidatus Woesearchaeota archaeon | reverse complement strand
TCACCTACTGTATATTGTAATCCTTGAGCAACAGAAATCTCGGCGGTGAGCGCCGAAGGATTAGAAATTGTAAAATCATAAGTTGTATCACCAATAGTAACTTTATCAACCCACGCAACAGTTCCATAATCAGTTGCATGATAAGAATCTCCCATTCCTTCAGTAAGATAAACTCTATCAACAGTTGCTCCTGGATTTGCCGCAGCAATATCTGCAAGCGACATCATTGGACCTGTAGTTATACCATTAGAGAGATTTGTCCATGCCCGCCAATGAGTTCCTGTAGCTGCATCTTCAGTATGCCAGCTAGATGGATTTGAAGAAGGAACATATTGATATATAATATCTCCAGACTGACTTTTATTTAATTCAATATAAACCCAAGCAGGAGCGGTTCCATATTGATTTTCAAAATCATAAGTTAAAACTTGATTTGCAAATGTGTCAACAGGGACATTTCCAGGTTTAAATGCTAACAATCCTTGATCTTCATAAATTCCATTTTGGGAATCTATTGAATCTCCAGCATATTCATCATTTGGCCCATAATAAACAGAATAAACTCCCCCGCCATTAGTTGCAGTCCAACTTGGTTGTAAATTTGTTACATAAACTGTTGTCGTCGCACTACTAAATCCAATCAAACCGATAAAAATTAAAAGAATTGGAAT
>CAYXOE010000008.1:20009-22735 GCA_964466855.1 Candidatus Woesearchaeota archaeon | reverse complement strand
AATCTTTTTCAATCTTATTTATTATATCAACAAATGCGGGTCGTGTGATTAAAATCCCTACGGTAATTCCGATAATTGTTGTGAATGCAAATCCTTTGAAAAATCCTGCAACAGCCCAATAAAGAGGAATCAATGAAACAAAGGCTGTGAAATAAGAACCAAGGATTATTGCGAATGCGCGCTTTAATCTTTGCTTAATATTTAAAATTTTTGTCTTTGCTTCGTCAATTATAATTATCTGGCTGTCAATTCCTGTTCCAATTGTTGCCAAAATTCCAGCTATGCTTGGCAAATCCAAATTCCATCCAACCAATGCTGCAATTCCAAGAATAATTATTATTTCTGAAATGCTTGTTAAAATCAATGCAAGTGATGCCTTTAATTTTTTATATCTGATAAAAATTACCAATGAAACAGCAATAATCGCAATAACTGCTGTCAATAAAATTGTGTTTGTGAAATTTTGTCCTAATCGGGGAGAAATTGTGTCTTTCTGGACAATTTCTAATTTGAAGGGGAGGCTTCCTGTCTGAAGAATTGTTTGCAATTTTTTCATCTGGCTAGTTGCATTATTTATTGCACTTTGCTGTGTTGCTCCGACGCCATATCCTTTAATTGAGACCTGTGTTGTTACAACACCTTTCAAATCTGCACTTATCTGCAAGCTTTCAATTTCTTGCCCATCTAAAAATAAATCAAGAGGCAAGGAAAGATAACCGCCACTCGAACTTTGATTTATTGATAAATTTTTTGTAAGTTGTGCCGCTCTTTCTGCTGCTGCTTGGCTTAAATAAACGGCAAATTGAAATTGGCAAAGATATGAGCCATCTGTCTGCTGATTGCATGATTGCAAACCTGCCTGCTGCCCTGATGTTGCAACAGAAGAAACATCCTGTTTCTCGCCCTGGAAGACAGTATTATTTCCTATTTTTGCCTCAAACTTTCCTTGCTGTGAAATTAAATTATCCAACTCCTGGGGTGTCGCGCCGGCAATTTCAATTCTGATAAAATTATTACCTCCTAGATCAGAAGCTGAAGAAACTTTTATGTCTTCTAGTCCATAAACATTTAATCTATTACTTATCATTTGTGAAATTTCAGATGCTTGCTCTGCACTTAGAGAGATATTTACAGCTTTAACAAGGGCTCTTGCACCTCCTGACAAATCTAATCCTGTTTTCAAATTTGTAGATGAAATATCAGAAACAATTATTTGGGGTGCGGAATTTGAATAATATATTACTTGCCCCTGGCTTGTATCAAATATAACTTTAACGCTGTCATTTGATGTGAATAAATTCTGCAAAGCATTCGAATAATCATTCAAATTTTTTATTTGATTTCCATTAATTGCTTTAATTATTTCTCCTGTTTTGAATCCTTGAATTGCTGCTGTTGAATTTGAATCAACACTTTTTATGACAACGCCATTTTGGAATAAATATGGAGTTGCAAATATAAAAAACAAGGAAAAAATCAACGCAATAATCAAAAACCAGATTTTCCAGCTAAATTTAAGATTTAAATTCATTTTTTCGTGATGCATACCATTTAATTATGCAGGCATTTGTTACCCATGTATTATAGATATCAAACCCTAAGCCAATTGCCAAAATCGTAAATATCTGAGCCATTGTTCCTGAAAAAGAACTAATCATTATCAAGGATGCAACGACTGCAAGAATAGCTGTTATTGTCATTGTTATTCCGGTCTTGAATGCTCCAAAAATTCTATGATTCGTTGAACCGCTTACACCTTTCAATACTCTATTAGTAAGCAAGATATCTGTGTCAACAGAATATCCAATCAACATAAGGAAAGCGATTATTCCTGCAGAGGATAGTTTCATTCCTATCAAGTCAATAACGACCAAAGTCATTAAAATATCTGCAAATGCGGAAAGAACGACGGCAAAACTTGGGACATTGAATTTCCAATAGAGAAACATACTTGCTATCAATGTTATTCCTGAAATTCCCAAGGCCCATTCAATAGATATTGTTTTTAATATAAAAAACAAAAATGGAGATAAAATAGCTAATAATATCAAAAGAGTTTTAATCCATTTTCCTTTCCCAAATAAAAAGAAAACAACAACTCCCATGAAGCTAAAGGCAATCAAAACCGCGATCACTAATTGTTGATAAAATCCGCCGCTTAATGAAGGATTTGTAAATTCGAAAGTACTATTCTCCCCTGTCAAACTATAACCCAAATATTTTTCAAGAATTGGTTTTGCAGTATCTGAGGTTTGATTTGTCTGAATCAAAATTGCTTTTTGTTGTTGTGTAAAAACATCTTTGATAGAATTTATATCTATATCACCGAGCAATTTTGGTAAATCCTGCTTTAGTTGATTAATATTGAGATTGCTATCATAAATTGTGATAGATGTCCCTCCCGACAAAGAGATATCCCTATAAATGAAATCCTGATTATTGATATAAAAAAAAGAAAGAAATGCCAAAGAAAAAATTATCAGAATTCCCGTAAGAATCAATAATAATTTATAATGCTTGTCATAAGCTTCCCTGAATTTTGATATAAACCTTTTTTCTGTTTTATTTTCTTCCATTTTGTATGCGTAGGCCGGGAGTCGAACCCGGACCATCTGCTCTCTACCGATTTTCTGCATGCGATTTGAGAAATCGCTGGAAGGCAGATATACTAGCCACTATACTACCCACGCTTAAAAAAGATATTGAAAAAGATATTTTAAAGATTG